>CAZZWJ010000011.1:15005-23448 GCA_964657875.1 uncultured Solirubrobacteraceae bacterium | reverse complement strand
CACCTCGTCATCGGGGACGGGATCGGGATCGGGGTCGACGCCGACACCGACACCGGTGACGGTCTCCAACCCCCCCATCGCGCCGGTCTCCGCCTCCGGACGCGCGTGCCTCGCCGCCTACGTCTCGGCGCCCGCGCGGAGCCGGAGTGCCCTGCGCCTCCCGGCCGGTGGCAACGTGACCGCCGCTCATGGCCTCACGATCGCTCTCGCTCATCCCAACGCCCACACGACCGCCCGCTACACGATCAACGGCGGTTCCCGGACCCGGATGGGACGCCGGCTCACGCTCCGCCTCGCCCAGCTGCGGGTCGGCCGCCGCACCCGGATCACGGTCACGCTGCGACGGGCCGGACACCGGGCGACGACCGCCAAGCTGTCGATCGCGGTGCTGCCCTGCGGGGCCCAGCTGAGCACCGCCCGGCTGTCAGGCGGCCGGGTCGCGGTCACGGTGCGCTCCGCGCTCGCCGTCCGTCGCGTCTCGCTCGTCACCCCGACCGGCTGGAGCGCTCCCCAGACGCTGCAGCTGCTCACCGTCGGTGGCGTCCGGTCACTGAAGATCGCCGGCTCGGGCGCCCACCTGCGGGTCGTCGGCGGCGGGAAGATCCGGATCACCCGCAAGGGACGGACGGTCCTCGTCAGCGGACTCTCGACGCGGACGACGACCGGTCTGCGGCTCGTGTTCAGCGCCCGGCGGGCCACGGGCTCGGTGAGCGCGCGCGTGCTCGGCGCCCACGGCCCCACCCTGACCGCCCGCGCCGCGCTCGCGCACGCGGGGTGACCGCCCGCTGAGTGAGGTGTCGCGCCGCCGCTACCTGCGATCATCCCCGGCGTGAGCGAATCCCTCAGCGCCACGACGATCACGATCACCGGAAGCGGCGGCGACGACGTCGAGGCATACCTCTCCACCCCCGCAGACGACGGCGCGCGCGGCGGCGTGGTGGTCATCCATCACATGCCCGGCTATGACCGGGCCACGAAGGAGATCGTCCGGCGCTTCGCGGAGCTCGGCTACGACGCGATCTGTCCCAACCTGTACTACCGCGAAGCGCCGGGAGCCGCCCCCGACGACGCCGCGGCGACCGCCCGTGCCGGCGGCGGGGTACCCGATCCGCGCCTCATCGGCGATGTCGCCGGCGCCCTCGACCACCTGCGCTCACTGCCCCACAGCAACGGCCGAGTCGGCGTGATCGGCTACTGCTCGGGCGGGCGTCAGACCGTCCTGGCCGCCTGCAACCTCAAGCTCGACGCCGCCGTCGACTGCTATGGCGCGTTCGTCACCGAACCTCCACCCGAGGGGTTTCCGATCCCGGTCACCAACCTCGTCGATCAGCTCGAGAACCTGTCGTGCCCGCTGCTGGGGCTGTTCGGCAACGACGACGCCCACCCGGGCCCCGACGCGGTCGACGAGCTGGAGCGCCGGCTCGTGGCGGCGGGCAAGACGTTTGAGCCCCACCGCTATGACGACGCCGGCCACGCCTTCTTCTCCGTCGACCGTCCCTCCTACCGCGTCGCCGCCGCCAATGACGGCTGGGAGCGGATCGAGACGTTCTTTCACCGCTACCTGGGAGCCTGAACATGTGCACCTACGCGACCGTGCGGACCGCGGTGGACGCCAGCGCCAAGGGACCTGACTCCAAGTGGTTTCACGTCAGCGACGCGACCGTCTACTTCGACCACCCCGTCCACGCGATGGCCGAGCACACGCTCAACATCGACTTCGCCGACCCCGCGCGTGGGCCGTCGGCGCGGGTGGCGGTCGAGCTCACCGCGGCGTCGGCGCGCGGGCTGATCGACGCGATCGAGCAGGCGCTCGCCTCCGCGCCGGCCGAGATGCGCGCCTGAGCGAACCGGGCGCCGACAACGCCCGGCAGCTCCCGGTCGCCGCGCTCAGCCGGGGCCGCGCAGCCGATCGCCCGCGAGCGCGATCGCGCCCCGCACCCCCGCGTCGCCGCCGAGATCCGGGGCGACGAGGAAGTCCCGCAGGTCGCCGCTGAGCGGTGGCCGGTCCAGGTAGCCGCCCAGCAGCTCCGCGAGGCGCGCCCGGACCTCGGCGATCAGGCCGGGGTGCCGCATCACGCCACCGCCGACGATCACCCGCTGCGGGGAGGCGATCATCACGATCGCGAGGATTCCCGCCGCCAGATACTCGGCCTCCAGCGCCCACGCGGGATGGGAGTCCGGCAACGTCGCCGGATCGGTGTCCCACCGAGCCGACAGCGCGACGCCCGAGGCCAGCCCCTCCCAGCAGTCGCCGTGAACCGGGCAGGCGCCGGCGAACGGGTCGCGGTCGTGGTCATGGGGGATGCGGATGTGGCCGGCCTCCGGATGCAGCAGACCGTGGACCGGTCGACCGGCGATGAGGAGCCCGGCGCCGATCCCCGTGCCAACCGTGAGATAGGCGAGGCTCTCCAGATCGCGGCCGGCGCCCCAGCGATGCTCGCCGAGCGCGGCGGCGTTCACGTCGGTGTCGAGCACCACCGGCACGTCGAGACCGGCCCGCAGGGACGCGCCGAGCGCCACGCCCGCCCACCCGCGCTTGGGCGTCGCGGACTGGAGCTCACCCCAGCTCGGCGAGCGCTCATCGAGCTCGATCGGGCCGAAGGCACCGACGCCGACCGCGGCGGCGGGAGGCCGACCCGGATCCCGGAAGAAGGCGATGATCCGGGCGATCGTCGCCTCCGCATCCGTCGTCGGGAACCGCTCCCGCGCGACGAGCTCGCCGGGCCCGTGACCGAGGGCGCACACACACCAGCTGCCCCCCGTCTCCACCCCGCCGAGCAGCGGCGGCTCGGCGGTGGATCGGTGGCCGGGACTCACACGATCGCTCGGACGGCCATCTCGATGAGGTCCACGCAGACGCCGGTGTCCAGCGAGGTCGCGTCGAGCACCAGGTGATAGAGCGCCGGATCGTCGATGTCGACGTCGTAGAACTCCCGCACGTAGTCGTGGTGGTAGCGGTCCAGGCGGCGCATCGTCGCTGTCGCGAGCGATCTGTCCAGCCCGCCGAGGTCCGCCGCGAGCGCGATCCGCGCGTCGGCGGGGCCGCTGAGGCGGACCCGGAGCACGTGGGGGCGGTCGCGCAGCGCGGCGACCGCGCCGCGACCGAGGATCACCCCGACGCCAGTCTGCGCCTGCTCGAGCACCGCGGCCTCGGCGGCGCGGCGGAAGTCCGCCGGCGAGTTGGTCTCCGGCGGCGGACCGACGGGTGCACCGACGTCGAGGCCGCGAAAGCTCGACAGCACCCGCTCCAGAAACGAGATGTTCGGTGGCTCCCAGGCGTGATCGGCCTCGTCGATCGAGACGTCGAGCGCGCCGGCGACGCGATGGCTGATCATGCGGTCGACGAACGGAACGCCCAAGCGCTCGGCGAGCGCCGGCCCGACGAAGGCGCCGCGCGCCCCGTACGCCGCTGAGATGGCGACGACCGTCATCGAAAGCTCACCGTGTCCTCGCCCTCAGCGCATCGCGCGGTAGCGACGGATGAGGGCGTTGGTGGAGCTGTCGTGCCCCAGTTCCGGCTCGGCCGCCGACTGCAGCTCGGGGATGATCTGCTTGGCGAGCACCTTGCCGAGCTCCACGCCCCACTGATCGAAGGAGTCGATCGACCAGATCGTCCCCTGGGTGAAGACGCTGTGCTCATAGAGGGCGATCAGCGCGCCGAGCGTCCGCGGGGTGAGGACCTCGGCGAGGATCGTGTTGGTCGGGCGGTTGCCCTCCATCACCCGGTGGGGGATGACGTTCTCCGGAGTGCCCTCGTCACGGATCTCCGACTCGGACTTGCCGAACGCGAGCCCCTGGGCCTGGGCGAACACGTTGGACATGAGGATGTCGTGGTGCTCGCCGACCGGGTTGAGGGTCCTGCCGAAGCCGATCAGGTCGACCGGGATGAGCTTCGTGCCCTGGTGGATGAGCTGGTAGAAGCTGTGCTGGCCGTTGGTCCCCGGCTCCCCCCAGAACACGGCGCCGGTCTCGTAGTCGACATGGTGGCCGTCGAGCGTCACGTGCTTGCCGTTGGACTCCATCGTGAGCTGCTGCAGGTAGGCCGGAAACCGGCTCAGGTACTGCTCGTAGGGCATCACGCCGACGGTCTGGGCGCCGAAGAAGTCCGCGTACCAGACGGACAGCAGCCCCATCAGCACCGGCAGGTTGTGCTCCAGCGGCGTGGTGGCGAAATGCTCGTCCATCTCATGAAAGCCCGCCAGCAGCTCGGCGAAGCCCTCGGGGCCGATCGCGAGCATCGTCGACAGGCCGATCGCGGAGTCCATCGAGTAGCGCCCGCCGACCCAGTCCCAGAACCCGAACATGTTGTCGGTGTCGATGCCGAACTCCCGCACCGCGTCGGCGTTGGTGGAGACCGCGACGAAATGCCGGGCGATCGCCGCATCGTCATGCAGCGCTGCGAGCGTCCACTCGCGCGCGGTGTGCGCGTTGGTCATCGTCTCGAGCGTCGTGAACGTCTTGGAGGAGATGATGCACAGCGTCTCGGCGGGATCGAGGTCACGCGTCGCCTCGACGAAGTCCGTCGAGTCGACGTTTGAGACGAAGCGCATCGTCAGCTCGCGGTCGCTGTAGTGCTTGAGCGCCTCGTAGGCCATCACCGGGCCGAGGTCTGAGCCCCCGATTCCGATGTTGACCACGTTGCGGATCGGCTTGCCGGTGTGGCCCTTCCACTCGCCGCTGCGGATCTGGTCGCTGAACGCGCCCATCCGGTCCAGCACCTCGTGGACGGGCTTGACCACGTCGCGGCCGTCGACGATGAGTTCAGAGCCCGCGGGCATCCGCAGCGCGACGTGCAGGACCGAGCGGCCCTCGGAGACGTTGATCGGCTCGCCGGCGAACATCGCCGCCCGACGCTCCTCGACGCCCGACTCGCGCGCGAGCTCGAGCAGCAGCTCGAGGGTCTCGGCGGTGATCCGGTTCTTGGAGTAGTCCAGGAACAGCCCCGCGCCCTCGGCGACGAACGCGGTCTCCCCCCGGGCCGGGTCGGCGTCGAACAGCTCGCGCAGCGTCGTCGACTCGATGGTGGCGAAGTGCTCGGTGAGCTTGGCCCACGCGGGGCGCTCGCGCAACGGCGGGATGGTCGTCTCGGTGTTCATCTCAGCCCTCCTGAAGGTGTGGCCGCGGGATCCTGGCAAGACCCTACCGCCCGTCTGACGCCGACTCTCACCGGCCGACGGCGATCGGCCGGCGGTTGTCGACGGCGGCTCGGCGAGCGGCGGATGAGGATGACGGACGGACATCGAGCGGGACACGGCGGGGCACCCCGCCACCCCCCGACACCCGTGCCGGGGTGTCGCGCCCCGCCGACGGCTACGCGGCGGTCGGGGCGGGAGCCGAGGGAACACCGACGTCGGTCACGATGACGGCGTCGGCGACGGTGACGCCGCGTCCGACCGGATGGACGAACACCGGGTTGAGATCGATCTCGCTGATCTCGGGATGGGTTGAGATCAGCTCCGAGACCCGCACGAGGGCATCGGCCAGCGCGGCCACGTCAGCCGGCTCACCCCCGCGCGCCCCCTGCAGCAGCGACACGCCACGCATCCGCATGATCATGTCGTGAGCCTCGCCGCAACTCACCGGGGCGACGTTCAGCACCGTGTCCTGCAGCACCTCGGCGTAGATCCCCCCGAACCCGACCAGGCACATGGGCCCGAAGGTGTCATCTCGGTAGGCCCCGAGGATCATCTCGGCGCCCGCCTCGGCCATCCGTTCCACGAGGAAGCCCTCGATCTGCACGTCGCTGCCGGCCGCGATGGCGGTCGTCATCGCCTGCACGGCGTCCTCGACCTCGCTGGCGCCCTGCAGAGCGAGACGGACACCACCGATCTCGGTCTTGTGGGGAAGCTCTGAGGCCTGCACCTTGACCGCGACGCGCCCACCCAGCCGCTCGGCCAACTCACCCGCCTGCGCGCCGTCCACGACGAGGCCGCCTTCCGGGATCCGCAGCCCCGCGGCCTGCAGCACCGCCTTGGCGCGGTGCTCGATCATGAGCGGCCCGCCGTCGATGGGATCGACGGTCTGGGCGCCGAGCCCCACGGCGCCCGGCGCGTCGAGCTCGCGGTGGCGGGCTCGCTGGACCAGCGCCTGCATCGCGCGGGCGGCGCGACGACTGGTCGTGTAGTAGGCCAGATCCAGCCGCGAGAGCAGCTCGATGCTCGCCTCCCCGACGCCCGAGTACGTGTAGATGAGCACCGGGATCTGGATCTCGGTGAGCGCGCGGGCGAGCTCGGCCTCCTCGCGGCCGAGCAGCTCGGGACCGGACAGGCTGGTCACCAGCACGATCCCGTCCACCTCCCCCGATGCGGCCAGCGCCTCCAGCAGCGGGCACAGGCCCCCCGCGCTCTGCACCACCTGAGCGGTGGCATCCACCGGGTTGACGGCCGAGCCGTAGTCCGGGATCAGCGCCCGGATGCGGCTCTGGAGCGGGTCTGACAGCTCCGGTACCCGCAGGTCCTCGTGCTCGAGCGCGTCGGCCATCCACGTGCCCCCGCCGCCCGAGGTGGTGAGCACGCCGATCCGGTCACCGGCCGGGAGCGGCGCGCGGGCGAACGCCATCGCGAAGTCGATCAGCTCCTCCTGGTCGACGGCCCGGGTGATGGCGAGCTTGCGGAACACGGCGTCGTAGGCGTCGTCGTTGCCGACCAGATGGGCGGTGTGCGACACCGCGGCGCGCTGGCCGGCATCCGACACCCCGACCTTGGCGGCGATGAGATGCTTGTCCAGACGCAGCGCCTTCGCCGCCACCGCCTGCAGCCGGCGCGGGTCGTGCAGGCCCTCGAGGAACAGGACGACGACGCGCGTCTGCTCGTCGTCGAGCAGGTAATCGGCGTACTCCAGGCACTCCAGATCGGACTCGTTGCCGGTCGTGACCACGAAGCCGAAGCCCAACCCGCGACGGACGCCGTCGTTGAACAGGGCGAACCCGAGACCGCCGCTCTGGGCAACGACGCTCACCGCTCCGGGACGCAGCGCGCTGTCGCCGGCCAGCATCTCGACCGCCGGGCTGAACGTCGCCGCGACGGACCCGCGGACGTTGAAGAAGCCCTCGGTGTTGGGACCCGAGACGCGAATCGCCCCGTCGGCGGTGAGCGATGTGATCGCCTCGCCCAGTTGCGCCCCCTGGCCATCGCCCTCCCCGAACCCGGAGCTGATGATGATCGCGTAGGGCACGTCGGCGGCCACGCAGTCGGCGAGGACGTCCGGCACCGCTGCGGCCCCGACCACGATCATCGCCAGGTCCACCGGCCGCGGGATCGCGCGGATCGAGCCGTAGGTCGGCAGGCCGAGGATCTCGTCATACCGGCTGTTGACCGCGTAGAGCTCGCCGTCGTAGCCCTGACTGCGCAGGACGCCGATGAGCTTGGCGCTGATCTTCTCGGGCTTGGGCGATGCGCCGATGACGGCGACGCTCTGGGGCCAGAAGAACGTCTCCAGCGTCGGCCCCACTGCAGTCGGGCGGCTCATGTCGGTCATGCCCGTGGCCCCAACGCCGCCGAGCCGAGCATGTCACGCGCGATCAGGTAGCGGTGGATCTCGCTGGCGCCCTCGACGACTCGCGAGACGCGGAGATCTCGGAACCAGTGCTCGAGCAGGCCGTCCTTGGCGAGACCCATCCCCCCGAGGATCTGGATGGCGCGATCGATGACCCGGAAGCCCATCTCGGTGCCGTAGAGCTTGGCGATCGACGACTCGAGTCGGGCGTCCTCCCCGGCATCGTCCTTCCACGCCGCCTCCCACGTCAGCCACCGCGCGGCGTTGACCTCGACCCGCGAGTCGGCCAACGGGAACTGGACCCCCTGACGCGAGGCGAGCAGGGCGCCGAACGTCTCGCGCTGCGACGCCCAATCACTCGCGAGGAGGATCGCCTCCTCAGCGACCCCGACCGCCTGCGCCGCGTAGCTCAGCCGCCCCCGCACCAGCCATGCCTGAGCCAGCCCGAAGCCGTCGCCCTCGTTGCCGATCAGACTCTCGGCGGGGATCTCACAGTCTTCGAAGACGACCTCGGTGGTCCAGTGGTTGCGCATCACGGGAACGCTCGTGACGTGCATCCCCGGCGTTCCGGAGTCGACGATGAAGGCGCTGATCGAACCGCGTCCCGCGCCGCCGGTGCGGGCGTAGACGACCCCGTAATCCGCCGTGTCGGCGTTGGTCGCCCACAGCTTGCGCCCGTTGAGCACCCATCCGCGATCCGTGCGCCGCGCCTGGGTCCGGATCGACCGTGCCGGGTCAGACCCGCCAGACGGTTCGCTGATCGCCATGAACGACGACAGGCCGTCGCGGATCGTCGGGATCACGTACTGCTCGATCTGCTCGGGGTTGCCCTTGTACAGCGGAACCGGCGGCGAGTAGCCGAAGACCCCGGCGCCGGGGTACGGAAACGAGAAGCGGTGCTTGGCGGCCTGCTCGATACCCGGCAGCACCCTGCCCATCGGCATCGGCT
>CAZZWJ010000011.1:212-14995 GCA_964657875.1 uncultured Solirubrobacteraceae bacterium | reverse complement strand
GGCGGCCTGCTCGACGACGAGGGTGCTCTCGAAGACCGACAGGCCGCCGCCCCCGAACTCCTCGGGTGCGTCCAGGCACCAGAAGCCCACCTTCCGGGCCTTCTCCTGCAAACCGGCGAGGACATCGGCCGGAAGCTCGCGGGAATCCGGTGGCAGCTCGGATTCGGCGGCGCGGATCTCGTCACGTACGAAGCGCTCGATCGCCTCGCACAGGATCTCCATCTCGCTGCTGGGGCGGGTCATCTGCACGGTCATCAGTGGGTGTTCTCCTTGCTTGAAGATGCGATCCGCTCACGGACGGCCGTGAGCGCAGCCTGGGACTCGGGATTGGCGTGGACGACCGCCACGTGCGACGAGATCAGGTCCAGTGCCGTGCCGAGATCGAGGTTCTCGCCACCACAGACGGCGCGTTTGATCATCCGCACGGCGTACTGGGGGGCCGCGGCGATCCGGCCGGCGAGCTCGTCGACGGTCTCGTGCAGCTGATCTGAAGCGACGACGCGGCTCACAGGGGCTCCGGTCGGTTGAGGACGATGCTCGCCACCCCGCGGGCATCGACCTCGTAGTTCAGCGGCGCCTGCCCGTTCTCTGCCTCGACCACGCTCTCGACCATCTCTTCCCCTCTGATCCGGCGACCCGTGAACCGATGCAGCGGATGCTCCACCTCGCGGCTGCCTCAGCGAGCGCACAACATAACATGTTCTTTGGAATCGATAGTCTCCACCCATGGCCTACGGTCACGCCGTCGACGACGCCGCCCTGGCCCTGCGCCGCATGATCCTGCTCGGTGAGCTCAAGCCGGGCGATCATCTGCGCCAGGACGACCTCGCGCACCGTCTCGGCGTGACCCGGGTACCGATCCGCGAGGCGTTCAAGCTCCTGGTCGCGGAGGGCATCCTCGTCCACCGACGCAATCACGGGCACTTCGTGGAGCACCTCAGCAGCGAGGAGGTCCGGCAGCTGTACTGGATCCGTGACGCGCTGGAGAACGAGGTCGTCCGCAGCGCCCGCTGGCCCGCGGCGGACACCCTCGACGCGTTGCGGGAGTTGAACGATCAGATGCTCGCCAGCGCGCGTCGCGGCGAGATCGAACAGCTGCTCACCACGAATCGGACCCTCCACTTCGTCCTCTTCGACCTCTCGCCGAGCCGCGTCATCACCAGCGAGATCAGCCGTCTCTGGGACCGGGTCGTCCGGTACCACGCCCTCTATCTCTACACGCCCGAGGCCGCGCTGCGGGTGGTCGAGGAGCACACCGCGATCATCGACAGCGTGCAGGCGCGCGACCGACCGCTCTATCGACGGCTGATGAGAGAGCACCGCCACGGCGGAGAGTCGGCGGTGGTCGACGTGTTGGGGACCCCATGAACACCCAAACCAAGCTCGAGCTGATCGAGACCTACTACGCGGGCTGCTCGGCCGGTGACGTGGACGCCATGGTCCCGACCCTGACCGACGACGTCGTCCATTACTTCCTCTCCCCCAACCCCGGTGATGCGCCGGTGAGAGGGGCGCTGCACCTGGCACGTTACTGGCGCAAGGTGCAGAGCCGCATCGACGGTCGCTGGGTGGTGGACCACATCATCGGCGAGGGGGATGAGGCGGTCATCGAGTGGACCCTGTACTGGACCGACGGCAGGGGACATCGCCTCGCGACGCGCGGCGCCGAGTGGTACCGCTTCGACGCCGGTCGCATCGCGGAGATTCGCGCCTACTACCAGCAGCCGGCCGCCACCACCGAGCTGCGTGACTTCGACTATGCGAGCCGGCGATACTCGCGGCTCGGCCATGAGGTCGGCGCGGCGGCGTCGATCGACGACGAGTCTCCGTGAGGGGCGGTCGGTCCCGCGGCGGCTGGGGTGCGGCGGGGCCGGTCGCGCGTCGGGTCGGGGGGCGACAGCCCGTCGCGCGGGGGTGTCGGGTGCGGCGGTGCGGTCAGTGAGTCGAGGGCGCCAACAGCGGCATGATCTTCTCCGCCGTCTCGCGGATCATCTCGCGGGCCAACGGCGGCGGCGGGTTGAGCGTGAGATTGCTCAGGCCGGCCGCCTCGAGGCCGCGCACGACGTGGGCGACCTCGTCCAGGGTCCCGGTGATCGTCGTCATCTTGATGATCTCCTCGGTGAGCACGGCGGCCTCTCCGTCGAGGAGGTGGGAGAGATGACCACAGTTCACCTCCTGATAGAAGCGGTCGCGGGACACCGGTAGGCGCGAGAGGACCTCCCGCTCATACATCTCGATGCGGTCGCGGAACGCCGGGGGGAGCTGCTCGGCGATCGCCGGATTGTCGGCGTAGATATGAAACGCCAGCATCGCGTAGGCGCCGACGCGCTCCAGGGCCCGCGGAGAGGTCGCCGGCTCGCCGGGCTCGAGAATGCAGATCACCGCCGACGCCATCGTGTAGGCGTCGGCGATGTCGCGCCCGGCGGCGTGAGCGGCGTCGGCCACGACACTCAGGCTCTCGGCGAAGACGTCGGCCGCGTTCTCCATCCAGTTGACGTTCTTCATCGACGCCACCCAGCCGTCGCTGTCGCCCGCGATGGCGAGCGCGCGGGGTCCGTCGGCCCCGATGTAGATGGGGATGTAGTGCTCGGTGTCGACGTGGACGCCGCCCGACTGGCGCATCCGGACGGGCCGGGGGTCGTCGGCGGGCCCGTCGGCGATCTCGGCGCCGTCGAGCAGCCCGCGGCAGTCGTCGTAGTACTTCTGCAGCGTCTTCACCGTGACCGGCTTGCGCCCGAACAGCGCCCGGCCGGTGTGTCCGGTGCCCAACCCGATGAACGTCCGGCCCGGCGCCAGGCGGTTCACCGTCGCCATTCCGGCGGCGAGGCTGGCGGCATTGCGGTTGCCGGGGATGGCGAGCAGCGGTCCCAGCCGGATCTCCGAGGTTCGCTCGGCGGCGAGCCCCGCGCAGACGAGCGGGTCGGCCGTCAGCAACGGTGAGTCGACGAAGCCGGCGGTCGCGAAGCCGTGAGCCTCGGCGTACGCCGCGTCCTCCCAGCAGCCGTAGTAACTCGTCAGCACCAGTCCGAAGTCCACGCCATTCCTCTCACTCGGGGAAGCGCACCTTATCCCCGCCGGCGCCGTGAGCGCGAGGGCAGAGTTTCATGCAGTGGAACCTCCGCGGTCCGCGTGAGAACGCGCGGACCGACCGCGATTCGGACTCGGCCGGTGAGCGACCGGCCGGTGAGCTACAGCTCGGCGCGCACGAGCGCCGCACCGGCGCTCAGCGCCCGGAGCTTGCCGAACGCGCGCTCGCGCGGCAGGTACTTCATCCCGCAGTCGGGCGCGGGCACGATGCGATCAGCCGGCACGTGGGCCAGGGCCGCGCGAATCCGCTGTGCCACCCGCTCCGGGGTCTCGACCTCGGGATCTCCGAGGTCGAGGACTCCGAGCATGATCGTCTTGGAGCCGAGCTCGGACAGCTGGCCCAGGTCCAGCTGCGGTTGCGCGGCCTCGATCGAGATCTGGTCGGCGATGGTGTCGTCGAGCTCGCCCAGGAACTCGTAGCGGTTGGCGTTCTTGGCGCCGGCCAGCGCGGCGTAGCCGAAGCAGAGATGGACCACGGTGACGACCGAGAGGCCCTCGAGCGCCCGGTTGATCGCGGGCACGGCGATCCGCCGCGCGCCCTCGGGATCGTTGCGCACCCACGGCTCGTCGAGCTGGATCACGTCGGCGCCGGCCGCCTGCAGCGCGTGGGCCTCGCGGTTGACCGCGGCGGCGAGATCCATGACCAGCTCGTCGGGGTCGTCGTAGGCCTCATTGCTCGCCTGCTGGGCCATCGTGAACGGTCCGGGCAGCGTGATCTTCGTCAGCCGGTCGGTGTGACGACGCAGGAAGGCGATGTCGTCCACCTCCACGGGGCCCCGCCAGCGGATCGGGCCGACCACCCGCGGGACGGTTCTCGGCTTGCCGGCGCGGTTGTGGATCGTCGCCGGATGCTCGTCGTCGAAGCCGTCCAGCGCGGTCGCAAACCGGTTGGAGTAGCTCTCGCGCCGGATCTCGCCGTCGGTGATGATGTCGATCCCGGCCGTCTCCATATCGGCGACCGCGACTCGCGTCGCGTCGTCCTGTGCCTCCTGCAGGTGGGCGTCCGGGATGCTCCAGGCGTCGCGCATCCTCACCCGAGGCACGTGACCGTCGCCCAGCGCATCCTGGTCGATCAGCCACGCCGGCTGGGGGTAGCTCCCCACGACGGTCGTGATGAGCGGGGTGCCGCGGACGTCGGCCATGAGCCTAGGCGCGGTTGCGGGTCAGGCGCGGGATGATCATGCGGTGGACCATAACGCGACTGCGCTGAGAACCGCCGCGCGGACTCCGATCCGCTCGGCCGGCACAAACCCCCGTGAAACCTGCCCGCTCAGGTTCCATTTGATGGAACCTGGACGTTGCCTGCAGACCTCGCTTGGCTGAAGGATGCCGGCATGACAATCCCCATCCGTCCCCTAGGACCGCGCCGGGCCAGGCGCGTCCTCCTCGGAACGCTCCTCGCCTCCGGCGCCGTCGCCCTCGCCGGCTGCGGCAGCTCGTCGAGCAGCTCCTCCTCCTCCTCAGCCCAGGCGTCCGCATCGGGCTCGGCCACAACGTCGGCCTCGTCCTCGGGGTCATCGGGCAAGGCCAAGCAGGTGCACATGGCGTTTCTCGCCTTCGCCGTCGCCAACAGCTACCAGATGCCGATGATCAACGCGGCACGCGCCGCCGCCACCAAGGCCGGGGCGAGCTTCACCGTCCTGGATGCGAACAACAGCCCCACCACGCAGAACTCGCAGCTCCAGACGGCCATCTCCAGCGGCCACTACAACGTGCTGCTGATGCAGCCGGTGTTCGGCGCCGGTGCCGTGACCGGGGTGCAGAGCGCCCTGTCCAAGAACATCAAGGTGGTCGGCGTCGATCAGATCATCGGCAGCAACCTGACCACCGACGCGCCCCAGGTGAAGGGCATGTCGGGCAGCGTCGTCTTCGTGCCCGGCAACATCGGCACCAAGCTCGGCAAGCTCGCCGTCGCCGCCTGCGCGGCCAAACACGCCAACCCGTGCCCGATCGGCTTCATGTACGACGTGAAGGCCTCGCCGCTGGACGGTGCGATCCGCACCGCGTTCGACAAGGCGATCGCCGGCACCCCCGTCAAGGTGGCGGCCGAGGGCGAGAGCGAATATCAGATCTCGGGCGGGCTGAAGGCGGCGCAGACGATGCTCCAGGCCCAGCCGAACCTGAAGGCGATCGTCGCCTCCGACCAGGGGATCGAGGGCGCGGTCCAGGTCCTCTCGGGCCATAACGGCGTGTCGCTGATCGGCTACGGGGGGAGCGCGGCCGCGCTGAAGGGCGTCAAGGCCGGCACGTGGTACGCCGACGTCGCCCAGGTCCCGGCGACCGAGGGTCGCCTGGCGGCCGAGGCGGGCATCGCGGCGGTGAGCAGCGGCAAGGTCAGCGCGGCGCAGGATCCGGTGGACCAGCTTCCCAACGGAGGCGTCGTCACGAAGTCCAACGTGTCGAAGTTCCAGGCCCAGTGGCCGGGATGACGTCCGACGACCGGGGCGCCGCCGGCGCCCCGGCGCAGCCCCATCTCGAGCTGACGGGGATCTCCAAGCGCTTCGGGGCCGTCCGAGCGCTGCAGGATGTGTCGCTCACGATCCGGCGCGGATCGATTCATGCCCTGGTCGGGGAGAACGGCGCGGGGAAGTCGACGCTCGGCAAGATCATCGCCGGCGTGATCGCCCCGGATCACGGACAGATGTCGGTGAGCGGAACGCCGGTCGCGTTCCGCTCACCCCGGGAGGCGCTCGCCCGGGGCGTGGCCGTGATCGCGCAGGAGCTGACGATCGTGCCGACCCTGACAGTCGCGGAGAACGTCCTGCTCGGCTCCGAGCCCCGGATGGCGGGGTTCGTGCGTGGCCGCGAGCTGCGGCGCCGTTATGAGGCCATCGCCGAGACCGCCGGCTTCGCGCTGCCCGGTGACCGGCTCGCATCGGAGCTGCGCACCGCCCAGCAGCAGCAGGTGGAGATCCTGCGCGCGCTGGCCTGCGACGCCGAGCTGATCGTCATGGACGAGCCCACCGCGGCGCTCAGCGCCCGCGAGGCCGCCCACCTCCACGAGATCATCCGGTCGCTCGGGGCCGCGGGGCGCACGGTGGTGTTCGTCTCGCACTTCCTCGGGGAGGTTCTCGAGCTCTCAGACTCGGTCACCGTCCTGCGCGACGGACAGCACGTGCAGACCGGACCGGCGCAAGGTCAGACGCACGACCGTCTGGTGACCGCGATGCTCGGCCGGACCCTCGACGCGACGTTCCCGGCCCGGGCGCCGGCGCCCCGGTCCGAGGTCGTCCTCGACGTGCGCGACCTCCACGGTCCCGGAGTCGACGGCGTCTCGCTGACCGTCCACGCCGGGGAGATCGTGGGCGTCGCCGGTCTGGTCGGCGCCGGACGGACGGAGCTGGCCCGGACGATCTACGGCGCCGCCCCGACGCACGCCGGCGAGGTACGCCTCGGCGACGGCAAGGTGCTGCGCGGCGGGACCCGCTCCCGGCTGCGCGCCGGGGTGGCGATGATCCCCGAGTCTCGCAAGGAGGAGGGGCTGCTGATGCTGCGCTCGATCACCGAGAACGCGAGCCTGGCCAGCCTCCCGGACTACTGCCGGGCCGGCTTCGTCGGCGGCCGCCGCGAGCGCCGTGAGACCCACCAGCTGCTGGACCGCTGGGGGGTGCGCTCCGGCGGCTACGCCTCGCCCGTCGGCACCCTGTCGGGCGGCAACCAGCAGAAGGTGATGTTCGCCCGCACGCTGCTGTGCCGGCCCACCGTCCTGGTCGCCGACGAACCGACCCGCGGCGTCGACATCGGAGCCAAGCGGGCCATCTATGACCTGCTCAGCGAACTGGTCGGCGAGGGGATGGGCGTCATCCTCATCTCCTCGGAGGTCGAGGAGCTGCTCGGCATGGCCAACCGCGTCGTGGTCATGCGCCGCGGCCGCGTCGTCCGGGAGCTGGCCGGCGACGCGATGACGGAATCGGCGATCCTGGCCGCCGCCTTCGACGAGACCGAGCCGCTGGCGGTGGCGTCATGAGCGTCCAAGGCCCGACCGTGGAGAGCCGCGACTCCGACGCCGCGGTCCCCGGAGCCGATTCCGGGAGCCTCCTGCGCCCCGCGGCCCGTCTGCGCTCCGCCGGGATCCTGATCCCGTTCCTCACGCTGTTCGTGATCCTCTCGATCGCCAAGTCCTCGTTTCTGACCAGCGCGAACCTCACCGACATCCTCGACCAGCAGTCGGCGACCCTGATCATGGCCGGTGCCGGCACGCTGGTCCTCATCTCCGGCGGCATCGATCTCTCGATCGGGGCCGTCTACTCGCTGGCCGGGGTCACCGCCGCCCAGGTCGGGCAGCACTCCCCCGCCGCAATCGCCATCGCCGCCGGCCTCGGCGTCGGTCTCCTGGTCGGAATCGTCAACGGGGTCGTCTCGACGCTCCTGCGGATCAACTCGCTGATCACGACGCTCGCGATGTCGTTCGTGATCAGCGGCATCGCCAGCCTGGTCACCGGCGGAAACCTGATCCAGCTGTTCACGCGACCGGGGTTCGGGGACCTGGCCCGCACCAACATCCTCGGTGCCAAGAGCTCCATCTGGGTGATGCTGTTGATGGTCGTGGTGGCGGGCATCCTGCTCAGCCGCACCGCGATCGGTCGCTACATATACGCCGTGGGCGGAAGCATGGAGGCCGCTCGCCTGGCCGGGGTGCGCGTCAACCTGATCCGGATCGCCGCCTTCGCCTTCAGCGGCGTCGCCGCCGCGCTGGCCGGGATCATCGACGTCTCACGCGTGCTCGCGGCCGAGGCCACCGATCAGACGACGCTCGCGTTCACCGTCCTGGCCGGAATCGTGATCGGCGGCACCAGCATCCTCGGCGGAGAGGGCGCCGTGTGGCGAACCGTCTGCGGCGTGCTGTTCATCGCCCTGGTGGGCAACGGCTTCGAGCTGCTCGGCCTCAATCCGCTGTATCAGCAGCTGGCGCTCGGGGTGATCATGCTGCTCGCGGTCGGGATCGACGTCTGGACCCGCCAGCGCCGCACCTGAGCGCGGAGAGCCCTGCGCGGGGCGGGCACAACCGCCCCCCGGCGTCGCGGCGCTGGGCGCCGGGACCGCTGGCGCGCAGATCCCGGTCAGCGCCCGGAATCGGCGGGGCGCCGGCCCATCAACGCCTCCAGCGCGGGCTGCGGACGACCGTCTCTGAGCAGCACGCAGCTGTCGGGCAGCTCCGGGGTCACCTCGATGCCGGCGGCGAGCGCGCGGTCGAGGAATCTCGGCAGGTGATCGACGGCGCGCGGATGATGGTCGTGGAGCACCAGCACGGTCCAGTCCTGGGCCTCCAACGCCGCGTCGGCGCGGCCGATCCAGCTGTCGGACGGCTCCTCGCCGTCACGGGGCACGCAGTTCCAGGTGACCACGGTGTAGCTGTCGGACTGCAGCTGATCGATCGCCGCCCAGCTCAGGACGTGAGCCCCGAGCCGTCCGCGGCCGTTGGGCCGGAACAGGCGGTCGGGCTCGGTGAGCCCCCGCAGCGCCACGTCGGCGCGGGTGATCTCGGAGATCACGGTGTCGGAATCGTCCAGCTCACCGAGAGGCGCTCCGTGCGACATCGTGTGGTTGCCGATGCGGTGACCGGCGGCGCGGACGCGCTCGGCGGTCGCCCGCCCGCCCGGCGCGAGCACGCGCTCCCCGACCATGAAGAAGATCGCGGGGAGATCACGGTCGCCGAGCGCCTGCAGGATGCGCTCGGTGGTGCCGGGGACCGGACCGTTGTCGAAGGTCAGCGTGAGCCGGCGTGTCGCTGCGGCGCCCGAGCTCCGGGGCGTCGTCATGCCTGCAGCAGCGGGCGCTCACCGTTGAGCGGTGAGGCATGCTCAAACCACGATGCGGGCGGATCGGGCCCCCAGATGTTGCGCACGTCGGGGTCCTCGGTCGACCACACCTCGGGTACTTCCTCGAGGTCGATGAACTGGTAGGGATGGCCGAGCAGCTCGACGCGGTGACCGTCGGGATCGAGCAGGTAGAGGAACTGCTCGAAACCGAGCCCGTGGCGCCCGGGTCCCCACTCGACCGCGTCGCGACGTCCCATCCCGGAGGCGAGGTCGCACACCCGGCTCAGCGTGAGCGTGGGATCGGACACCACGTAGGCGAGGTGGTGGAGACTCGGACCCCCGTTCTGCAGGAGCACCAGGTCGTTCGCGTTGTCCTTGCGCGACATGAATACCGACCGGTACGGCCCATCGGGAGAACCCCCGCGGCTGGCGTAGCCGGTGATGCGGAAGCCGAGGGCCGCATAGAACGTCGTGGCCTTCAGGACATCGGGGACGAGCACCTGGACGTGGTCCAGGCCCTTGGCCGCGGCGCCGGAGAACTGCTCGAAGCGGAGCGCCTGGCGGGGCTGGGTCGGCATGCCGGCGCACAGCTCCAGGGGGACGCCGGAGTCATCGATCACGCGCAGCGTTCGATCCTGGTGCGGGGCGTCGACCCATTCGGTGGCCAGCCCCCGCTCGCCGAAGTAGGCGTCGGCTCCGTCGAGGTCCGCCGCCGTGCGCACGCGCAGGCCGATGTGCCGGCAGGTCGGCGTCGTGGCCTGGCGCAGGACGAGGCTGTGGTGGCAGGCCTCCTCCACCCCCCGCAGGTAGACGACATCGTCGTCGGCGAGGGTGACGACCAACCCCAGCAGGTCCACGTAGAACCGAAGGCTGGCCGCGAGGTCGGACACGTCGAGGACGACGTGGCTCATGCGCGTGATGTCGAAGCGGGGCTGGTGATCGGTCTGGGGCAGATTCATATCTGAAGTGTGCGATGTCGACGCACGCAGGTGCAAGGCCGCGTTTCCGATGGATGGAACGGTGCGGCGCCGCACCCCGCCCCTCAGCGCGTCAGCCGACCCGCCCACGCGGTACGCTACCGACGTCGAGAGAGAGGTGGTGGGCGATGAACAATGACCTGGCGTCCGCGCGCAGGGCGGATCGAGCTGGACCGTCGGCAGTCGCCGACCGGATCATGTCGACCCTCGAGGCGTGTGCGGTGAAGCAGACGATGACCCTGACCGAGCTGTCGGAGGAGATCGGCTTGGCGAAGTCGACGGTCCATCGAACCTGCTGGCGGCTGGTCGAGCTGGGCCTGCTCGAGCACAACCGCGATGGGTTCCGAGTCGGGCTGAAGCTGTTCGAGCTCGGTCACTCCAACCCGTCGCTCAGCGGGGTCCGTGTCGCGTCGATGCCGATCCTGCTCGACCTCCAGCGCCAGACGTTCGGACTCGCCAACCTGGCGGTGCTCAGCAAGGATCGCGCCCTCGTGATCGATGCGCTGTATGACGGCAACCTCAGCCGCGCGCATCCGCTGATCCCGCGCATGATCGGGGCGGCGCTGCCGCTGCACTGCACCGCGGTCGGCAAGGCGCTGCTGGCCAGCGTCGACGAGGACCGGCGCGAGCAGCTGCTCGGCGAGGGGATGCTGAGGCCGGCCACCGGTCGCTCGATCGTTCGCCCCCTGGTCATCCGCGATCACGTCGACCGAGTCGCGCAGATGGGTTTCGCCACCTCCGATGAGGAGTTCATGGACGGCGTCTGCGGCGCGGCCTGCGCGGTCGCGCTCGATGCCCACACCACGGTCGCGATCGGCTACACCGGACCGTGTGGCCGGGAGGCGATTCGCCGGGTCATCGGGCCCGTGCAGCAGGCGGCCGAGGCCCTGCAGCGCGCCTTCTCAGCCGCGCGGACCGCGCCCGTCTAGGCCAGCGTCCGGCAGCTGCACCTGACCGCGGGGGCGCTCGCGGCGACGACGAGTACGTGATATCTCTGCTCGCATGGATCTAGGAATCGCCGGTCGCCGTGCGACCGTCTGCGCCTCGAGTCGCGGGCTGGGTCGTGCCTGCGCCGAGGCACTCGCCGCTGAAGGAGTCGACGTCGTGCTCAACGGCCGTGACCCGGACACCCTGCAGCGAACCGCCGAGGAGCTGCAGGGCCGCTTCCCGGTGAGGGTGCAGGCGGTGGTCGCCGACGTCACCACCCCTGAGGGGCGTGCGGAGCTGCTGGCGGCGTGCCCCGATCCCGACATCCTCGTCGCCAACAACGCCGGTCCCCAGCCCGGCTCGTTCGACGGCTTCGACGAGTCCGATTGGGCGCGCGCGCTGGAGGGGAACATGATCGCCGGACTGATGCTCGTCCGCGCCGTGATCGGCACGATGCGCGCGCGGCAATTCGGACGGATCATCAACATCACGTCGGCGATGGTGACGACGCCGCGATCTCAGATGGGGCTGTCGGCGGGTCCGCGAGCCGGGATGACGGCCGTCCTGAAGGGGCTTTCCTTCGAGGTGGCGGCCGACAACGTGACGATCAACAACATGTTGCCCGAGCGGATCGACACCGACCGTCAGCGGTTCATGGCCCAGCGCGTCATGGACAGCCAGGGCGTCAGCTATGAGGAGGCGCGTCGGCGCCAGGAGCAGTCGATCGCGGCCAAGCGCCTGGGCCGGCCCGAGGAGTTCGGGGCGATGTGCGCGTTTCTGTGCAGCGCCAACGCGGGATTCGTGTCCGGCAACAACATCCACGTCGACGGCGGCAGCTACCCGGCACTCGTCTGACGCAAGGCGGCCACCGACGAGGTTCCATTGCATGGAACCAGCCCCTGGTGGACCGACGTCACCCACCGTTACCGTGGCCTCACGTTGACCCTCTCTCCTCCCCCGTGCCCATGAACCCATCCCTCGCGGCGCTGCTGGCCACTGCGCGGGTGCACGACGTGTCGCCCACGATCGCCCACGACATGCCGCAGTCCTTCCTGCACGCTCCCCCCGAGGTCACCCCGGTCGCGCGCCACGCGAGCGATGGCGCGGCCGTCAACTCCCTCACCATGTCCGAGCACACCGGGACGCACGTTGACGCGCCGTTTCACTTCGACGCTGACGGGAGGACCATGGACGAGGTTCCCGTTGACTCCCTGCTCCTGCGCCCGTACAAGAAGTTCGACCTCACCGCCCACGACTACGCGCCGGGTGAGCTCATCCCCGCCGACGCCCTGCAGGCGGCCGCCGACGCGGCCGGGTTCGCTCTGGCGCCCGGGGACGTGGCGATCGTCGAGACCGGTTGGGACCGCCACCGACCCGGGGGGCCGGTCGACCACGAGCCCGGTTGGTGGGGCGCCAACCAGCCCGGCTTCGCCCTGGACGCCTGCGAGCTGCTGGCCGCCGCCGAGATCGTGGCCGTGGCCTCCGACACGAGCGCGTGCGACGTGGCGGTGCGTGACGGTGAGCTCCTCTCCGCCCACGGCCACACGACCACCTTCCTGCCGCGCGGAATCCTGATCGTCGAGGGTCTGACCGGTCTGGCCGAGGTGCCGAGCACCGGGCTGTTCCTCGCGCTGCCGCTGAAGATCGCGGGGGGAACCGGCTCGCCGCTGCGCGTCGTGCTCCTCACCGACTGAGGCGTCGGGATCGACTCGCCGATGCGCCGCGACCGGGCACCCGCCCCTGCCGAGGCGCTCGAGCGCCTGGGCGCGATCGTCGGCGAGCGCCACCTCCTCACCGCCCCCGAGCTGCGCAGCTCCTATGAGACTGACTGGAGCCGGCGCTGGCACGGGCAGTGCCTCGCGGTCGTTCGGCCGGGTGACACCGAAGAGGTCAGCCAGACGCTCGAGGTGTGCCGCGACCACGGGCTGACCGTCGTCACCCAGGGCGGGAACACCGGACTCGTCGGTGGCTCGGTGCCGCGCGGTGACGGAGCGGAGATCCTCCTCAGCACGATCCGGCTCAACCGGATCGGAGAGGTCGACCGCGCGACCGGGCAGGTGAGCGTCGGCGCGGGGGTGACGCTCGCCGCCCTGCAGGGCTTCGCCCGCGCGACCGGCTACGAGGCGGGGCTCGATCTCGGCGCCCGTGACAGCGCGACCGTCGGCGGGATCGCCGCATGCGACGCGGGTGGAATGCAGGCGGTCCGCCACGGCACGGCCCGAGCGCGGATCGTCGGTCTGGAGGCGGTGCTCGCCGACGGCTCGGTGATCCGCCAGATGTCGGGTCTGCTCAAGGACAACGCCGGCTACCACCTGTCCGGGCTGCTCGTCGGCTCCGAGGGGAGCCTGGCGGTCATCACCGAGATCCGCTGGCGCCTGGTGCCGGCACTGCCCGGACGAGCGACGGCGATGCTCGCGCTCGGTTCGATCGCCGAGGCCGCGCAGGTGGCGGGCGCGCTGCAGGCGGCACTCCCGACCCTGGAGCTGCTCGAGCTGATGGGCGAGGCCGGCGTTCGACTCACCCTCGACTATCTCGACACGCCGGCGCCGATGGCGGTCACCCCGGCCTGGGTGCTCGTCGAATGTGCCGCCCGAGCCGATCCCGAGGAGGAACTCGTCGCGGCCCTCGACGCGCTGGGCCTCGCCGACCGGGCGATCGTGGCCCCCGATGCCGCCGGCCGGGCGCGTCTGCTGCGCCTCCGCGAGGCCCACACCGAGGCGGTCGCCCACGTCGGCATCGCCCACAAGCTCGACGTCGGGATTCCGGCGGTCAACCTCGGCGAGTTCGCCGCGCGGGTCACGACCACCGTGCAGCGCGTCGCCCCGGACGCGAGGCTGATCGTCTTCGGCCATCTCGGCGACGGCAACCTTCACCTGAACATCCTCGGGGTGGCGTCGGACGACGACGCACTCGACGATGCTGTGCTGACGCTCGTCGCCGAGTTCGGCGGCACGGTGAGCGCCGAGCACGGCATCGGCATCCACAAGCCGCGCTATCTGCCGCTCGTGCGATCCCCCGCCGAGCTGTCGGCGATGCGGGCGATCAAGCACGCCCTCGATCCCGACAACATCCTCAACCCCGGCGTGATCCTGCAGTGAGCAGCGCTCCGGCCGACGCCGTGGTCGGTGAGGAGAGGGGCGGTGGCGAGGACCGTCAGCAAACCGAGTTCGTCCCTCGCAAGACGCGAAGCCGCCTTTCGGCGGCGGTTCGGCTGCGTCCTTCGATGAGTCGGGGAGACAGGATTTGAACCTGCGACCGCCCGGCCCCCAGCCGGGTGCGCTACCAGACTGCGCCACTCCCCGTGACCGCAAGCGATCATAACCGGCCGGATCGTCGGGAGAGCGGGCGACGGGAATCGAACCCGCCCTAAAAGCTTGGAAGGCTTTTGTGCAACCACAACACTTCGCCCGCGTCCGCGGAGCGTACCGCGCCTATCCGGAGAGCGTGGCGGGATCGATCCAGACCGGCGCCGCGGTGACGGAGATCTGCCGCCCCGGCTCGGCGGCGACCGCGACCGCACCCGCCAGCCGCGCCCCCAGCGCCCGCTCGAGCTCGCTCACCGCGACGGCGTGCACCCTGACGTCGCCGACTGCGACGGGGCGCTCGTCGCCCGCCCACGCCTCGATCTCGACGAGCGGGAACACCAGACCGGTGCCGCGAGCCTTCCCGTGGGCCTCCTTGCGCGTCCAGCAGGCCATGAGCGCCGCCGGACGCTCGGCAGGGGGCGCGGCCGCGTAGACGGCGGACTCAGCCGGGGAGAGCAGCCGCCTGGCCAGCCGCTCGTGCACCGGGTCTGACACGTCGTCGGGCACCGCCTCGACGTCGACCCCGACCTCGGCGTCGGCACACACCGCGTAGAGCGCGACGCCGCCCGCCCGCGAGGCGCTGAAGTGGGGGCCGCCGGCGAGACTCGGCTTGCCCTCCGGGCTGACCGCGTAGGTGACCTGTGCCGGCGCGCATCCGGTGAGCGTGGCGAGCAGCCCCCGCCGAAACCCGAGCTCCGCCAGCCGCCGGCGCCCCTCCGGGGCGGGGG
>CAZZWJ010000011.1:0-202 GCA_964657875.1 uncultured Solirubrobacteraceae bacterium | reverse complement strand
CGCTCGGCGACCGACAACGTCTCGGCAAATCGAGCGGCCGTCCCCTCGTCGAGGTCCAGCAGCGCCCCGTACAGGTCGACGACGACCGCATCCGGTACCGGGGAGATCAAGCAGGGGAGCCGGGATTCGAACCCGGATTCACGGTTTTGGAGACCGCGCTCATCGCCATTAGATCACTCCCCTGAGTGAGCGACGGATGGTA
>CAZZWJ010000010.1:0-24402 GCA_964657875.1 uncultured Solirubrobacteraceae bacterium | reverse complement strand
TTGAAGTGCATGCCCTGCTCGCGCTCGGTGTACTCGGCCTCGTCGATGTCCTCGAGCGTGATCGGATGCATCAGGTATTCGCGGATGAACGCCTGCAGCCCGACGAACATCGACACCGGAAATTCACCGCCACGCGCCTCGATGTAACTCGACACGTACTCCGTGCCCTTCGGGTACAGCGGGTAGTGGCAGTGCTTGTAGTTGTCGGTGTTGATGATGATGTTGCGGAAATGCTCGTCTTTCATCCTCGCACCCTTCGTGATTGGAACGTTTCTACTCCGGCGTTCAAGCGCCTGCGGACGCCTTCGACGGGGCCCTGGCCGAATGGCCGGCCCCGGGACCGTCCACCGGCCGCCGGCACGGACACCTTCAGGAGTTCTTTATGGAAGACTGTTCAAGCACCTGCTCACGTCCAGCGCCGCAGCCACGGTCGCCTCCGTCGCTCGCCACACTCACCCACGGTGGGTTGGCCACCACCCGCGGAGTGGGTCGGATAATAACGTTTCTACACGACCGCCGTCAAGCGTCGCGGCGACCGATTCGGGGTGTCGGCCGCCTGCCGGGCGGTCATCGCCACCTGGTGTCGGCACGGGAGCCGAGTGCCATCGCCGCATGTCCAGAACCTCGGGGTGAGGTCCGGCCCGATGGCGAACCCCAACCGTCACGGGTGGATGGCGTGGCGGTGAGTGTCGCCGTCCGGGGGCGCCGACGCCAGCGCCCGGAGGATCGCGTCGCGCATCGGCATCCCCGCTCGGGCCCCGACCGCGGCCACCGACAGCGATGCCGCGGTGGTCGCGGCTCGCGCGGCGTCCGCCATCGCCGCTCCGCCGGCCAGCCACGCGGCGAGCACTCCGTTGAACGTGTCCCCGGCGCCGGTCGCGTCCCGGGCGCTCACCGGAGGGGCAGCGATGCGGGTCATCTCATCCGCCGCGCACACCAGCACGCCGTCGCCGCCCAGCGTGACGCACACCGGCGCCCCCGTGAGCGCGCTCAGCGCGCGGGCCTGGTCGGCGACCGGCGCGTCCGCGCCCGGCCGACCCACCGGACCGGGGAGGCCCTCCAGCAGCGCGACGAGCTCCCCGCGGTTGGGGGTGAGAATCGGCGCCTGGTCCAGGATGTCGATCACCGCCGGGATGACCGGCGCCGGATTGAGTACGCACCGCACCCCCGCCGCGGTGGCCGCCCGCACCGCCGCGCAGACGGCGTCACCGGGGATCTCGGTGGAGACGAGCACGCAGTCCAGGTCGCCGGCGCAGCGGGAGATGCAGTCCCGCACGTGTCCGGCATCCAGGGCGTGATTGGCGCCCGCCCCGACCGCGATCTGGTTCTCGCCCTCGGGATCGACGACGATCAGCGCCATGCCGGTCGGCACGTCGTGGAGACGCTCGACGCCCGTGCAGTCGACGCCCGCGTCGCGCAGATCCTGTTCGGCGTCAGCAGCGCCACCATCGCTGCCGAGCGCCCCCACGAAGCTCACCTGGGCACCCGCTCGCGCCGCGGCGAGCGCGGCGTTGGCGCCCTTGCCGCCGCCGTGACGCGCGACCCCGGGACCGACGACCGTCTCCCCCGGCGCGGGCAGTCGCGCCGCCGCCACCACGAGATCGACATTGATCGCCCCGACGACGGCGATGCGTCCCCGGCGCCCGGCGTCTGGACCGCTCACCGGGCGGGCGGACCGACCGAGTCGCGGATCTGGACCTGAACGTCGAACAGGCGATTCGGCGCCGGTACCGGTACGACCGCTTCACCGTCGTGACCGCGCAGGCGTGAGAACAGCAGCCGGGCGGCCGCGTACCCCATGTCGCGAGCCGGCTGGGCGACGGTGGTGAGCGCCGGGGAGATGAGGTCGGCGAACGGGACATCGTCGAAGCCGACGACCGAGACGTCGGCGGGCACGTCGATGCCCTCGGCGCGGCAGTAGCGCAGCGCCCCGATCGCCATCAGATCGTTGGCGCACAGCAGCGCGGTGGGTCGCCGGCGCTTGGGCACCGACAGCGCCCTGGCCGCCAGCGTCACACCGGACTGCATCCGGTAGTCGCCGGGATACACGGCCATCGCATCGGGATCCTGACCGGCCGCGGCGACCGCCTCGCGGTATCCCGCCAGCCGGCGCTCGGCGGTCCACAGCGCCTCGGGCCCGCCGATCACGGCCAGCCGCCGATGGCCCTGCTCCAGGACGTAGGCGGCGACCTCGCGCGCCCCGCGGCGACAGTCGGAGACGATCGCCGGCAGGTCGAAGCCGGGGATCTGCTCATCGACGAGCACGATCGGCCCTGACCGCGCCAGCTCCAGGATCAGGCTCGGGGAGGTGCCGATCCCGGACAGGTAGACGACCCCGTCCAGTCGCTGGCTCTGCAGCAGCTTGGCGTGATGGGAGGCCGGCCGTTCGGTCGCCTCCGGAGCGCAGAGGACGACGAGGACGTCGCGCTCGGCCGCGGCGCGTTCCACGCCCTCGGTGACCAGCGCGAAGAACTGATTGGCCAGATCGGGCACCACCAGTCCGATCGTCGAGCTGGACCGGCGCTTGAGGCTGCGGGCCGACTCGTTGGGCGTGTAGTCCAGCGCCCGCACCGCCTCGAGCACCCGGGCCCGGCGTGACGTCGCGACCGGCCCGCTGTTGTTGAGCACGTAGCTGACGGTGCTCACCGACACCTGCGCGTGCCGGGCGACGTCCTTCATCGTCGGTCGCCGCTGAGCGCCCTCCTCGCCGGACGGCACGGATGTCGGGGTCTCGGTCACCGCCCGATGTCCGTCACCGCTTCACGGACGGCGACGCCGTTGCGGGCCGCGCCGGCCAACCAGCGAATGATCGATGTCCACAGCCGCGGGTAATGCTCCCACGATACGAACTCCGGCGGCGCCCAGTGCGGCGCGCAGTCCGACGCGAACGCGACCGCGCGCCCGGCACCCTCCGACCCCGCGACGAGCAGCGGATCCGCCCCGACCCGGGCGACGACGACCGCGTCGGGTTTGGCCACCAGCCGGTTGTACCCCAGCAGCACCGGCCACTCCCCCGACACCCCTTCGAGCATCTCGTGGTCGGGGGTCTGCGGCTGAGCGACGGCTCCCTCCGGCGCCTCGACGCGGTCATCGTGATCGAGCATCGTCACCGGCAGGATGTCGGCGAGCGGACTGGAGCCGAAGCGCGCCCGGCCGTCGATGCCCGAGAACGACATGTAGCCGCCGACCATGAGCAGGCCGCCGCCGCCGCGCACGTATTCGGCGAGCAACGTGAGCCGGTTGACGCTGCGCTGCGAGCGCAGGAACGTCTCGTCACAGAGCAGGAACGAGTTCGCGCCGATGTCCGACAGGACGACGACGTCGTACTGCGCCAGCTCCGCGGCGGTCACGGGAAATCGCAGCGAGATCTCGTGGGCTCGCAGGTACTCGACGTCGGCGCCGCCCTGCTTCAGCGCGGCCAGGAAGTCACCGCCCCCCTCCTCGTATTCGACGGACTGAAACTGATCAAAGCCCTTCATGTGGACCGTGTGCTTGATCCACGATTCACCGACGACCAGCACCCGGGGCGCAGGTCTCACGTCCCCGACCATCTCAGCCGTCCTGCGCATCGCCGAGACGGCGATCGGTGACGAAGTCGGGGAGCGCCCGGGTCTCGGGCACCTGCGGCATCGTCGTCTCGCGCGAGTCCCAGCCGATCATCTTGTCGACCACGAGCTTGAAGTACCGGCGACCCGCCCACTCGCCGAACTCGAAGTAGGCGGCGGCGTACGGATGACCGACGTAGAAGTACTTCTCGTGGACGAGTCGCTGCAACCGCGCGTAGAGCTCCGGGTCATCGACCACCTGCGCGGAGCCGAGGATCCTCACCCCGGCGACGGTCGCATACTCGTCCCCCGCGTCGACGAGGGCGGCCACCGGCCGGTGCGCCTCGAAGTTGACCGCATGCCGGCTCCCGGCATCGATCGGCAGGTAGACCGTCTCGTCGTCGACCACGAGCCACAGCGGCGAGAGGTAGATGGAGCCGTCCTCGTTGGTGGTGGCCACGCGGATCGTCTTGGCGCGATCGAGATAGGCCCAGCGCTTGGCACCGCGAAGCGGCGCGAGCATCGAGGCGGTGATCCTGGCAGCCATGCCTATGCCCCCCGCAGCGCCGTGAGCTGCGAGCTGTATTCCTTGGCCTCGACCAGGCCCGGACGCGGCGACGGCCCGCTTGACCAGAAGAAGACGCTGCGCACGCCGGTGTTCTCGATCGTGTACGCGTAGCCACCGGGCAGGTAGATGTGCTCGCCTTCCCCGACGTCGAACACGACCTCGCGCCCCTCCTTGTCGGAGACGCGCAGCCGGATGCGTCCCTTCAGGCAGTAGTGGGTCTCGTCGAAGTTGGTCTGATCCCAGTGGTAGGGCTCGTGATCGGGCTCCATGTAGCAGTAGCCCTGGCGGAAGTAGCGGGCATCGTCACGCTCGCGGGAGAGGAAGATCGCGGTGTCGATGCCGGTGTTGAACTGCAGGCGCGGCATCGCGGAGATCTCCGCTTCGGTGATGACCCGCGGGTAACGACGCGCCTCGGAGGCCATCGGATCGTAATCGGACATGTCCACCCTCCGGGTGATCTCGTTCTCGAAGTTCTCAACGTGCGGCCACCCGACGACGCCACCGCGGCACGGGCCGCTCCACCCCGGTGGACTCGTTTCTACTTTACATGATCTGCTCTCATCTGAATACCCGCGAACCGACCTTTTCTGCTGATAGAAACGTTCAGAACATGACCGAAACAACGACCACCACCGACTCGGCCCACACGATCGTCATCGACACCGACCCGGGAATCGACGACGCGGTGGCCATCGCCCTGGCGACGCACTCGCCCGAGCTGCGCGTCGCCCTGATCACCACCGTCGCCGGCAACGTCGCGGTCACCACCGCCACCGCCAACGCGCTCGCGCTGACGCGCCGCCTGGGACGCGATGACATCCCGGTCGCAGCCGGCGCCGCCCAGGGCCTCGTGTATCCCAAGCCCCCACACCGGGCGATCCATGGCCTCGATGGACTCGGCGGCAGCGCGCCGCCCCCCGCCGACCGCGCGGCGGACCCGCGCCCGGCGGTGCGGGCGCTCGCACAGCTGCTCGCCGCCGAGCCCGCCGGGTCGGTGACGCTGGTCGCGATCGCCCCGCTCACCAACCTCGCGCTCCTGCTCGCCGCCGAGCCGGAGCTGGCGCGACGGCTGGCGCGCGTGGTGATCATGGGCGGATCCGGCGCAGCGGGGAACGTCACCCCCGCCGCCGAGTACAACGTGTGGGCGGATCCCGAAGCGGCCGCCCGGGTGCTCGCCGGCGGTGAGATCGCGGTCAGCCTGGTCCCCCTGGACATCACGCGGGGGGCGACGCTCGGCCCGGGCGCCACCCGCGGGTTGCGCCTTGGATCCCGGCTCGGGGCCGACCTGGCGCAGATGATCGACGGCTACGGCGCCGCCGACCCCGACGACAGCCCCCTGCACGACGTGGTCGCCCTCGCCGCGGTGATCGACCCGACGCTGCTTCAGAGCACCGCGGCCTCGGTGCGGGTCCATACCGACTTCGGACCACGCCGCGGAGCGACCGAGATCCTCGACCCGCCCGAACCACGCCGAACCGCGCCCGAGGGCGCCGCGCCGACGCTGCAGGTGGCCACCCGCCTGGACCTCACGCGCTGGCGGGAGCTCGTGCTCGGCCGACTCGCCGGCGACTGAGCGCGCCCACCGGAACTCACGCGGGCCCCGGACTGCGCGAGCTGACGGGGACTCGCGGGCGGCCGCACCTGAGCGCGGCCGCCACGCGCGAGATCCCGTCGGCATCGCGTGTCCGTCGGCTAGGCGTTGTCGCCGTAGATCGACTTGGCCTCGAGGAACTCCCGCAGGCCGTGGGCGGCGTACTCACGCCCGTTGCCGGAGTGACCGTAGCCGCCGAACGGGGCATCTGCGGTGAGCGGCGCGCCGTTCAAGTGCACCATCCCGGTGCGCATCCGGCGCGCCACCTGGCGTGCCCGGTCGGGATCGCTGGAGGACACCATGCCGGCGAGGCCGTACTCGGTGTCGTTGGCGATCGCGACGGCGTCGTCCTCGTCGGTGTAGCCGATCAGCGTGAGCACCGGGCCGAAGATCTCCTCCCGGGCGATGCGCATGTCGTTGGTGACGTCGGCGAACACCGTGGGCTGGACGTAGTAGCCCTCGTCCAGGCCCTCGGGCCGGCCGGGTCCGCCGATGACGAGCGTGGCGCCCTCCTCGATCGCGGCCTCGATCAGGCCCTGCACCTTGTCGAACTGGGCGCTGGAGACGACCGGTCCGACCGCGGTGCCGTCGCCGTCGGGCGCTCCGACGACGACCTTCGCCGTCACCTCACGGGCGATCTCGATGGCCTCGCCCATGCGCTCGGCGGGGACCAGCATCCGCGCGCCGGCGTTGCAGGACTGGCCGGAGTTCACATACAGGCCGGCGACGTCACGGGCCAGAGCTTCGGGCAGGCTGTCATCGTCGAGGAAGATGTTCGCCGACTTGCCACCGAGCTCCTGGGCGACGCGCTTGACCGTGGGGGCGGCGTCCTGGGCGACCTGGATCCCGGCGCGCGTGGAGCCGGTGAACGAGATCATGTCGATGTCCGGGTGGACGGAGAGCGCGTGACCGACGGTGGGACCGTCGCCGTTGATCAGGTTGAAGACGCCGTCGGGTACGCCGGCCTCCTCCAGCACCTGCGCGAACGCGATCGCGTTCAGCGGCGCGATCTCCGAGGGCTTGAGCACCATCGTGCAGCCGGTGGCCAGGGCGGGGGCGACCTTGGCCAGGATCTGATTCAGCGGCCAGTTCCACGGCGTGATGAACCCGCACACCCCGACGGGCTCGTAGACGACCGTGGTGGAGCCGATCTTCTCCTCGAACGTCTCGGCCTTGAGCGCCTCCAGGGTGGCGATCAGGTGTCCGAGGCCGGCCGGCGCCTGCGCCCGCTCGGCCAGCATGGTCGGGGCGCCCATCTCGACGCGGACGGCGGTCGCGATCTGCGACATGCGCGATTTGTAGACCTCGATCACCCGCTCCAGCAGGGCGACCCGCTCGGCCTTGGCGGTCTGTGAGAAGCTCGTGAACGCGTCCCGGGCGGCGGCCACCGCGCGGTCGACATCGGCCTCGTCGCCCATCGCGATGGTGGCCACCGGCTTCTCGGTGGCGGGATCGATGACGTCGAGTGTCTCGTCGGAGATCGGATCCACCCAACGACCGCCGATGAAGAACTGCTGCTGGTGGTCCAGAACCGCTGCGAGCTGGGGATCGCTCGTGGGGGTGTGCGTATCGGACATCGAAAAGGCCTCCGAACGGGTGTGTGCGTGCTGTCACTAGAAACGTATCAGTCAATCCGCCTCTCGCCGGCGCGCCGCCGACGTCCTGCGCGGGTCCCGGAGTGCCGCGACACCCCGGGACCCGCCCGCCCGATTCAGGGCGCGGCGACCGCCGCCTCGTCCCGGGCCACCACCCCGTTGCCGTTGGTCTCCGGCGACCCCGCCGGCGCGTCGGCATACGGCGAGGGCGGGGCATCCCAGTAGGCCGTGTCCAGACCCCCGATCTCGGCCTCCTCGCTGACGCGCAGCCCGATCGTCTTCTCGAGGCCGACGATCACGATCAGGCCGCTGATGGTCGCGATCGCGAGCGTGACCACGATCCCGATCAGCTGCCAGCCGATCGTGATCGTCGCGTGATATGGGGCGTAGGCGCCCTTGAGGCCGTAGTAGCCGCCGGTGTGGTGCCCGGCACCGACGATGCCCGCCGCGACCGCGGAGAACAGCCCGCCGCCGAGCGCGAGCGGCACGATCTTCTTGTCGTCGATCCGCAACCGGAAGAGCAGCAGGTACACCCCGTAGACGACGAACGTCCCGATGAACGACACGAGGAAGATCGACCACGGCTTGCCGATGTCGAGGCTCGCGCCGGCGCAGATGTAACCGGCGGCGACGCCGATCAGCGCCATGATCGGATTGCGGGTCCGGTAGGCGATGGCGGCTCCGGCCAGCCCGCCGCCGAAGTAGGCGACGAAGATGTTGATGAGGACGATCCCGAACCCCGAGTCGGTGAGCGAGATCCCCTGATAACCGAGTCCGGGCACGATGTAGCCGCAGCCCAGAAACGCGAACGGCGCTGCGAACATGAGCACCGTCACCCCGGCGGCACTGAGTCCGAGGTTGTGCGGGATCGGCCCGATCGTCCGCTTGTCGACGTCGAAGGCGCCCAGGCGCGGTCCCGCCCGCCAGGCGAGGATGAGCGCCCACACCCCGACGACGATGTACAGCGAGAAGCTCCCGATGTAGTCATGGACGCCCCGGTTGGTCAGCGGGCTCGCCGAACCCCACGTGTAGTAGAGGGCGATCGGGATCACGACCGCCCCGGCGATCAGGGAGATGATGTACATCGGGACCGCCTTGACCCGTTCCAGGCCCGCGGAGTGCAGCAGCGCGCCGGCGACCATCGCGTAGGCGGCGAAGAACACCACGAAGATCTGCGAGACGTCGGCCGCGGGGAACGAGGTGGCGCTCAGGTTCTGGGAGAAGTGCGTCTGCGCGGGCCCGAGGATCGACCAGTCGTGCAGCGCCTGGCTCACCGAGTGGTGGATTCCGAACGCCTGGTAGAACTGGATCTCCCAGACCGCGAAGCCGATCCCGACCATTCCGAATCCGGCGAGCAGCGCGCAGACGAGCTTCTGCACCCAGGTGTCGAGCAGATTCTTGCGGCGCACCAGTCCGGCGTCGATGAAGCCCACGGCGCCCACGACGAACAGCAGGCAGACGGTTGCCAGCGCGTAGAAGATGTCCTGTACGAATGAGGCTTCGGTCACCTGCGAGCCGAAGAAGGCAGCGACCGGAGTGACGAGGAAACCCATGTCCTCCTCCTTGGGTAGTTGTCGGACGCCCGACGCCGCTGCCGAAGGCCGCCACGTCGGAGAGCCTGCTCCCCGACCGCGCCCTCAGACGACCACTCCGAGCACTAGAAACGCTTATATTCTTCCCGCGAAACTCGCCTGTCAAGAGCCAATATGAGATTCGTATCTATCCATGTGGATAGCCCGTGGCGGGGCTGGAGCGCATGAGGCCCCGAGACGCGGGGCAGAACCGCGAACGTCAGTCGTGCGCAGTGCCGCGGGCGACGAGCCCGGCGATCAGCACGGCCGGGTCGGTCTCCACGGCGAGCAGCCCGCGGTCGCGCGCCTGCAGGAACCCCTCGGTGACCGCGTCGTCGAGAAACGTGCCCAGCGGCGCATAGAAACCATCGACGTCGAGCAGCACGCATGGCTTGTCGTGGATCCCGAGCTTGCGCCAGCTGAGCACCTCGACGAGCTCCTCCAGGGTGCCGATCCCGCCCGGGAGCGCGATGAACGCCCCGGAGAGATCGGCCATCAGCGCCTTGCGCGCGGACATCGAATCGACGACGTGCAGAGTGGTGAGGCCGGCATGGGCGCCCTCGCTGGAGACCAACTGCTCGGGGATGACTCCGATCACGTCTCCGCCGGCCGCCAGCGCCGAATCGGCGAGGGCTCCCATCAGGCCGACCGATCCGCCGCCGTAGACGACGGTGAGCCCCGCGATGGCGGCGAGCTCGCCGAGGCGGGCCGCCGCGTCGCGGTAGACCGGTCGGGCGCCCGGGGTCGAGGCGGCGAACACGCACACGCTGCGAAGGGGCATCGACTGCGCAGGCTACGGGGCGCGGGGCGCCGCGGGGGCGGTGAGATATCGTCGCGGGTGGGTCCCGGGTCGGCGAGACACCGGCCGCGGGCGAGCAGCGACGACTTCAAGGAGACACCGATGGCCACCACCGCCGAGACACGTTCCGTCAGCGATCTGCTCGGTGACGAGGCCGACAGCCTCCTGCAGCACCGCTGCGAGACGATCCCCGCCCACCTGCTGCACCTGCCCGGGCCGGACTTCATCGAGCGGGTGACGCTCGACTCAGACCGCAACATCGCGACCGTGCGCAACCTGCGCTCGATGTATGACCACGGCCGTCTCGCCGGCACCGGCTACCTCTCGATCCTGCCCGTCGATCAGGGGATCGAGCACAGCGCGGGCGCGAGCTTCGCGCCCAACCCCGCCTACTTCGATCCGGCCAACATCGTCGAGCTCGCGATCGAGGGTGGCTGCAACGCGGTCGCCTCCACGATCGGCGTGCTCGGCGCGACCGCCCGCAAGTACGCCCACCGCATCCCCTACATCGTCAAGCTCAACCACAACGAGCTGCTCACCTACCCCAACCACTACGACCAGATCTCGTTCGGATCGCCCCACCAGGCCTTCGAGATGGGCGCGGTCGGGGTCGGGGCGACGATCTACTTCGGCTCCGATCAGTCAGACCGCCAGCTCCAGGAGGTCTCGGAGATGTTCCAGGAGGCCCATCAGCTCGGGATGTTCACGGTGCTGTGGTGCTACCTGCGCAACGATGCCTTCAAGGTCGACGGCACCGACTACGGGCTCGCCGCCGATCTCACGAGCCAGGCCAACCACCTGGGGGTCACGATCGAGGCCGACATCATCAAGCAGAAGCAGGCCGAGAACAACAACGGCTACGCCGCGGTGAGTCAGGCCAACGGTGTCAAGTACGGCCAGACCAACGATCTCGTCTACTCCGAGCTCACCACCGACAATCCGATCGATCTCACCCGCTATCAGGTCGCCGGCTGCTACATGGGCCGCGCCGGGCTCATCAACAGCGGCGGCGCCTCCGGCGGCGACTCAGACCTCGCCCAGGCGGTCCGGACCGCCGTCATCAACAAGCGTGCCGGCGGCACCGGTCTCATCACGGGGCGCAAGGCGTTTCAGCGTCCGATGAAGGAGGGTGTCGGCATCCTCCAGGCCGTCCAGGACATCTACCTCTCCGACGAGATCTCGATCGCCTGAGCCCTGACGACCGCGTTGCCCTCACCGCTGACCCACTGATTCCCGGACCCCTGACCGCAGACGGATGACGAGCCCGAGGCCACGATGAAGATCGCGATCGCCGGAGCCCACGGACAGATCGGGCTGCGACTGTGCGGGCTGCTCTCCCAGCGCGGTGACGAGGTGCTCGGGATCGTGCGCAACCCCGCCCATGGGGATGAGCTGTCCGCCGCGGGCGCGCTGCCGGTCGTCTGTGACCTGGAGACGGCGAGCACCCAGGCCGTCGGCGAGGCGGTGGGCGACGCGGTGGTCGTCGTGTTCGCCGCCGGCTCGGGGGCCGGAAGCGGGGCCGAGCGCAAGCTGGCGATGGACCGCGACGGCGCGATCGCGCTGCTGCAGGCCAGCGCCCCCGCGCGGTACGTGATGGTGAGCGCCGTCGGCGCCGAGGCCCCGCCCGACGACGACGAGGTCTTCAGCGTCTATCTGCGGGCCAAGGCGCAGGCCGACGGCGCGGTGCTCGCCAGCGGACGCGAGTGGTCGATCCTGCGCCCCGGGCGCCTCACCGACGAGCCGGGCAGCGGCCGGGTCAGTCTCTCCCGCGAGCCGTTTCGCCGCGAGATCACCCGTGACGACGTCGCGACGGTCATCGTCGGTCTCATCGACGGCGCGGGCACGGGCGCGATCCTGTACGCGGGCGCGGGCGATACACCGGTCGCACAGGCGCTCGCCGCCACCGCTGACTGACCGTCCGGGGCCACCGGAGGGCAAGCCCTCCGCTCAGGAGGCGCGGTCGCCGGGACGACGCTCGCGCAGCAGCCCGCGGAACGCGACGTGGACGGGCCAGAACCGCATCCACCGCGGTCCCGACATGAGCCTGAAGAGCGTCCGCATCGGTTCTGCGTCGACGACGATCAACGGCCGACGGCCCCGGGCGCCGCGGATGACGGCGGCGGCGACCGCCTCGGGGTCAAGCGCCTGGTCGTAGGGCTGACCGCCGGTCGGACCCCACGACTGCTCCTCGGCGAGCTGGTCGGTGCGGACGTCGCCCGGGCACACGGCGCAGACCTGGACGCCGCTGCCGACCAGCTCATGGCGCATCACGTCGCAGAGGCCGAGCATCGCGGATTTGCTCGTGCAGTAGGCGCCGTAGGTCGGCACGCCGATGATGCCCAGCTCGGAGCTGACGAGCACGATCGCGCCGCGGCGCCGGGCGCGCATCCCCGGCAGCACCTGCTGGCTGAGCCACAGCGCGGCCCCCGTGTGCAGGCGGTAGCTGGTTTCGAAGTCCGCGACGGTGATGTCCTCGACGAAATCACGCTGCAGCGTGCCGGCGCAGCTCACGAGCACGTCGACGGGCCCGAGGGCCGCCTCCACCTCCGCCACCGCGCGCCGGCAATCGGCCGGATCGGTGAGGTCGGCCGCGACCGCGTGGGTCGGTCCGGGGACCTCGGCGGCCACGCGCGTGAGACGGCCGAGATCGATGGCGACCATGCCGACCCGGGCACCGAGCTGGGCGTAACGACGTGCGACCGCGAGGCCGATCCCGCGCGAGGCGCCCGTCACCAGCACCGTCTGTCCGTCCTCTCGGGCCGCCATCGGCGGCGAGTCTGACACAGCGCCCGGAAGCCGAGGTTCAGCTCGCCGGTCGGGGTGAGGAGCGCCCCCCGGCCGCGTTCAGACGATGATCAGCTGACCGTCGGCGTGGGCGGGATGCAGCTGCACCTCACGGCGGCCCCCGGCGATCGCCAGCCGCCACGGGGCATCGGATACGGCCAGCGGCTCGTCGCGCCCCCCGAGCAGCACCGCGACGAGCGCGAGCGCCTGGGTGAGCGGCTGCGGAGGCGAGGTGTAGGTCGTGTGCGCCCGGCCACCGGAGAGGCGGGGGTCGCGGTCGTCGGCGACCTCGACCACCCACATCGGCCCGGTCGCGCCCACGGCTTACGGAGCCCGACGCAGCGAGACGCCGAGCACCGCGACCACGGCGACCGGCATGAACCACCAGGCGGCCACCCCGGCGCCGGCGAGCAGCGCGGTCACCCCGATCGCGACCACGACACCGGCGGCGGCGACCCAGTCGTCGCCGACCACGAAGTCCCAGATGCCGGCGCACAGGCTGCGGGCGCGGGTCATGCCGCGCTCCGGAGATCGGCCCGCGGACGCAGCGCCGCCGCCATCGCCAGAGCGACGAGGGCCACCCCGGGGATGAGCACGAGCAGCGCGACGTCCCCGCCCGGCCAGTGGGCACCCGCGCCCTCGGTCGACCAGAACATCCCGAAGGAGCAGAGCATCACGCCGACGGTGAACTTCATCGTGTTCTCGGGCACGCGGGCCAGCGGCGCCCGGGCGGCGATCCCGGCGACGACGACGACCACGACCGCGAGCCCCGCGGCGGCCGCCGCGACCGCGACGTGATGCTGGTTGGCGCCGAACGTGACGACGATGAACGCGACCTCGAGGCCCTCGAGCAGCACCCCCTTGAAGGCGATCGCGAACGCGTAGCCGTCCAATCCCGCCAGTCCGGCCCGGACGCCGGCGCGGCGTGCGGCCTCGCGCTCGCGGGTGAAGATCGCCGCCTCGTCGTGCAGCGCCTTGCGACCCGCCGCCCGCAGGATCGCCTTGCGCAGCCACTGCAACCCGAACACGAGCAGCAGTCCGCCGACGACGACACGCAGCACCCCGAGCGGGATCGCGGTGATCGCGGGACCGAGCACCGCGACGACGATCGCGAGCACCAACAGCCCGGCGCCGACCCCGGCCAGCGCCGAGCGCCAATCCCGCGAGATCCCGACGGCGAGCACGATCGTGAGCGCCTCCACCGCCTCCACCGCGCAGGCGAGGAACACCGCGACGGCGAGGCCGATCTCTGATCCGGTCATGGCGAGGATCGTAGGCGGCGCTCCTGAGGTGCCGATGAGATCGATGTCATCTCGCGGTCCGCCGGCGGCCCGGGCTCGGTCCCCCTCAGGACGCGCCGGCGTTGGCGGGGGCGATGAGCGGGTAGCGCGAGGTCGTGGAGACCGATGCCCGCCTGATCGACGTCGTCGTGCCCCCCGATCCCGCCGGGGTCGTCGTCGTGCTGCACGGGGGCGCGAGTCGACAGGCGTCGACGCGCGTCAGCCCGGCACAGCTGTCGGTGCTGAGGATGGTCCCGGTGGCGAGGCGGATCGCCCGGGTCGCGCCGGGCCGCCTGGCGGTGGTGCGGCTGCTCAACGCCCGCCGTGGCTGGGACGCGGAGCACACGCCGGTCCAGGACGTCGCGTGGGCGCTCGCGCAGCTGGCGCGACGATTCGGCGGTGAGCTCCCGGTCTGCCTCGTCGGTCATTCACTCGGGGGCCGCGCGGCGCTCCTGTCCGCTGACCGGCCGGCGGTCCACGGGGTCGTCGCGCTCGCGCCGTGGCTGTATGCGAGCGACGGCGTCGACGGTGTCCATGACACGCCGATCGTCATCATCCACGGCGACCGGGACCGGATCGCGAGTCCCGAGCGCGCCGAGCAGGTGGCCCGGCGGCTGCGGCGCCTCACTCCGGTCACCTTCGTGAGCGTCGCGGGTGCGAACCATTCGATGCTCCCCCACCGCGAGGCGTTCGACGGTCTCGCCGCCCGCTGCGTGGCGTGGATGCTGCTCGGACGGGTCGAGGGCGCGACGGTCCAGCGCCTCAGCACCGGGGCGGCGTGGGTCGACGTCCCGCCGTCCGGCCAGCCGTACCGGGCCGGGGGGACGAGGCACTGATGGTCCACTGCTAGCCCAGCGCCAGCGTCGAGACCGGCGCCGGCGTGCCGGCCGGGATCCGGCCGGCGTGGATGTCGCGCTCGAACACCGCGAGCTCGTCGCAGCGGTTGTTCAGGGGACTGTTCGCGTGCCCCTTGACCCGCACCCAATGCACCTGGTGCGGCGCGACGGCGTCGAGCAGGGCCCGCCACAGGTCCTGATTCTTGATCGGGTTCTTCCCGGTCTTCCAGCCGTTGCGCTGCCACTTCTCGATCCAGCCCTTGGCGAAGGCGTCGGTGAGATAGGACGAATCGGAGACGAGCTTCACCGTGGTGGGCCGTTGCAGCGCCCGCAGGCCCTCCAGGGCGGCGGTGATCTCCATGCGATTGTTCGTCGTCGCGCGCTCGCCGCCGTGCCCCTCCACCATCTCGGTGACCGCCCCGTCATCACCCTGCGCGAGCAGGATGTAGGCCCAGCCGCCCGGACCGGGATTCCCCGAACAGGCTCCGTCGGTCCACAGCTCCGTCGTCAAGGGCACGCCGGGAATGTAGCCCGAGGGCGGGGTCGAGTCGCCGGAGGACCGACACGTTCCACTCGCCGGAACGGCTCACCCTCACCCCGTCGACGAACCTCCTACGGTTGCGGGGCATGAGCACGGTCATCCATCACGCCGGGGCGCGCGGATCCTCGCCGGCGCCGTTTCGCCTGGTGCTCTCCTGCCCGGACCGCCCGGGGATCGTCGCCGCGGTCTCCGGCTGCCTCGCCGAGGCGGGCGCGAACATCCTGCACTCAAACCAGTACTCGACCGACCCGGTCGGCGGGACCCTGTTCCTGCGGATGGAGTTCAGCCTGCCGGAGGGCGCCGGTCCCGGTCTCTCACAGCGCTTCGGGGCCTCGGTGGCCCCGTCGTTTGCGATGGAGTGGCAGCTCTCGGACTCGAGTCGTCGCAAGCGCGTGGCCGTCCTCGTATCGCGCTATGACCACTGCCTGCTCGAGCTCATGTGGCGCTGGCGGCGCGATGAGATCGACGCCGACCTCGTGCTCGTGGCCTCCAACTGGGATGATCTGCGGGGGGAGGTCGAACGCTTCGGGCTGCCCTACCACCACGTGGCGGTCACCCCGGATGACAAGCGCGATTCCGAGCGGCGGCTGTCGGCCCTCCTGACCGGAAACTGCGATCTGGTGGTGCTCGCGCGCTACATGCAGATCCTGTCCGCCGAGTTCCTCGACGAGATCGCCGTCCCCGTCATCAACATCCACCATTCCTTCCTGCCCGCCTTCGCCGGCGCCGGCCCCTATGAGCAGGCCCGCCAACGCGGGGTCAAGCTGATCGGTGCGACCGCGCACTACGTCACGCCGGAGCTCGACGCCGGGCCGATCATCGAGCAGGACGTCGTCCGCGTCACCCACGCCCACACGGTCGCGCAGCTCACACGATTCGGCGCCGAGGTCGAGCGGATGGTGTTGGCCCGTGCGGTCCAGTGGCACTGCGAGGATCGCATCGTGCGCCACGGCGACTCGACCGTCGTCTTCTGAGATCCGATCGATGACCAGCCCCCTCTCCAGCCTCCGGATCCTCGACTTCTCCCGGGTCCTCGCCGGTCCGTTCGCGACGATGCTCCTCGGGGATCTCGGTGCCGAGGTCCTCAAGGTCGAACGACCGGGAACCGGCGATGACACCCGCGCCTGGGGACCGCCCTACGACACCCGCGGTGAGGCGACCTACTTTCAGGCCGTCAACCGCAACAAGCGCAGTATCGCGCTCGACCTCTCCGACCCGGCCGACCTCGCGCGGGCCCGGACGCTCGCCGGCGAGTCCGACGTGGTCGTCGAGAACTTCCGTCCCGGTCTGATGGAGGGCTTCGGCCTCGGCTACGAACAACTGCGTGGCGACAACCCGTCGATCATCTACTGCTCGATCACCGGGTTCGGCCGCGCGGAGGGCGCGGAGCTGCCCGGCTACGACCTCCTCGTCCAGGCCCTCGGAGGGTTGATGAGCATCACCGGAACGCCCGACGGCGAGCCGCAGAAGGTCGGTGTGGCGCTCGTCGACGTGCTTGCCGGGCTGTTCGCGACCGTGGGCATCCTCACCGCGATCCGCCATCGCGATCAGACCGGGGAGGGCCAGCGCGTCGACGTCGACCTCCTCTCCTCCCTGCTGGCCGCGCTCGTCAACCAGGCCTCCGGCTACACGATCGCCGGGGTCACCCCGGTCCGCGCGGGCAACGCCCACCCCAGCATCGCCCCGTACGCGCTCTTCCGGGCCGCCGATCAGGACCTCGTGCTCGCCGTCGGCAACGATCGCCAGTTTGCCACCCTGTGCACGGTCCTCGGCGCGCCCGAGCTCGCCCAGGACGCCCGATTCCTCGACAACCGCGAGCGGGTACGCCACCGAACGAGTCTGCAGGCCGAGCTCGAGACCCGTCTCGCCCGTCGCCCGGCCGCGGCGTGGGCTGCCGAGCTGACGCTCGCCCGGGTGCCGGCCGGAGTCGTCAACGACGTCGCCGGTGCGTTCTCACTCGCGGCGGCCCTGGGCCTGAACCCGATCGTCGAGGTCCCCGGCGAGGACGGAGAGGTGACGCGACTCGTGCGTAACCCGATCGGCCTGTCGGCGACGCCGCCGACCTACCGCAGCGCCCCGCCGCAGATGCCCGCGCGCGAGACGCCGACTGATCCGTGACCGGGGGCGCGGGACCGCGCCGCTCCGAGACGGGCCGGGCCGGGCCGGCCGGGCCTCACGGTGATGCCGGGGGCATCCCGCCGTCGAACACCGGCGGGCGCTTCTCCAGAAACGCGGTGACCGCCTCGTGGTGGTCGGGCAGCTGGTGGCTGATCCCCTGCAGGGCGGCGCTCAGGTCGAGCAGGTCCCCGAGCTCCATGCGCTGAGCGCTCATCATCAGCCGCTTGGCCAGACGCAGCGCCTGCGGCGGCTTGGCGGCGATCTCGGCGGCGAGCGCACCGGCGCGCGCCTGCAGTTCCTCGCCGGGGACGACCTCGGCGACCACCCCCCAGTCCAGCGCCTGGGTCGCATCGATGACACGACCGGTGAAGGTGAGCAGCGCCGCCCGCTCATAGCCGATCAGCCGCTGCAGAAACCAGGCACCTCCGTCGCCGGGGATGATCCCGAGGTTGACGAAGGTCTCGCCGAACTTGGCGGTCTCGGCGGCGATGCGGATGTCGCACATGCACGCGAGGTCGAAGCCGGCGCCGATCGCCGCGCCGTTGATGGCCGCGATCGTCGGCACCTCGACCGCGTGCATCGCCAGCGCGATCCGCTGGATCCCGCGGCGGTAGGTGTCCTGAAGCGCGTGGGCGTCGCCCGCGAAGCTTCCCGTGCGGGCGAGCATGTCCTTGACGTTGCCCCCGGCGGAGAAGCTGCGCCCACTACCCGTGATCACGAGCACGGAGACCTCGGGCGCGAGGTTGACCCACTCCGCGACCGCCGTGATCTCGGCCGCCAGGCCGGTCCCGGTGAGCTCGTTGCGCACGTCGTCGCGGTCGAGCACGAGGCGCGCGACGCGCTCGGACACCTCCAGGCGGGAGGCGCTCAGAGGGGGCGGCTCCGCAGGCACCGCCGGGATGGTATCCGAGGGCGGTGCCGCCTCGACGTCGAGGCGACGGGTACCCATTTGACAGAGCGCGCGACGGGCGATACGTTGCGGTGGCTGCAAACGATTGCAACCCTGGAGAGAGTTGAGGCGATGGACGTGATACGGGTGTTTCGGAAAACTCTGTTCGCCTGCGCGGCGCTCGGGGCCGCCGCCGGGGTTGCCGCCTGTGGCAGCTCGTCGAAAGCCGGCACGCACGGATCCGGGCCGATCACGATCGGCGCCTCACTGTCGCTGTCGGGCGACTTCGCCGCCGACGGCCAGGCCTTCGAGCGTGGATATGAACTCTGGGCGGCCGACCAGAACCGCAAGGGCGGGTTGTTGGGGCGTCAGATCAAGCTCAACATCGTCTCCGACGCGTCAAGCGCGTCACAGGTCGTCAGCAACTACGAGAAGCTGATCGGGTCCAACCATGACCCGATCGTGTTCGGCCCGTACTCAACCCTGCTGACGGTACCGTCGGCGCGAATCGCCGCACGATACGGGTACACGTTCGTCGAGGGCGCCGGCGGTGGCCCCTCCGTGTTCGGGGCGGGGCTGCACAACGTCTTCGACGTCACCACCCCGGTGAAGGACGATCTCGTCACGTTCGCGCAGTGGGTCGCATCGCTGCCCGCCGCCCAGCGCCCGAAGACCGCTGCGTACGCGACCGTCAACGATCCCTTCACCCAACCTCAGATCCCCGTCGCCGAGAAGATCCTTCAGGCAGCGGGCGTCAAGACGGTGCTCTCCAAGGTGTTCCCGGCAGAGGTCACCGACTACACCCCGATCGCCAGTCAGGTCGCGTCCACGCACGCCGATCTCGTGGTGCTCGGCTCGGTCGACGTGCCCACCGTCTCGGCGTTCACGCACGCCTTCGTGCAGCAGCACTACAACCCCAAGGCGTTCATCGCCACCGCAGGTCCTGACCAGGGGTCTCAGTTCGTCAAGGCCGTCGGAACCGGCAATGAGAACGGCATCTTCGTTCCCAACGGGTGGTACGGCGGGTTTCGCAAGGCCGACAGCCAGCAGATGGTCAAGGAGTACATCGCCAAGTACGGCGGCACCGCCTCGGAGGTCAACGCCGACGTCGCCGAGGCGTACTCCGTCGGTCAGGTCATGACCGAGGCGGTGCAGGCGACCCACAGCCTGAGCAACGCCAAGATCACGGCCTACCTCCACAGCGGCGCCGCGTTCGACACCGTCCAGGGGCCCGTGAAATTCAACACCCTCGGCGAGAACACCGCGCAGAAGGCGCTGACGTTTCAGTGGCAGGGTGGCTCACTGATCCAGTCCCTGCCGAGGACGACCGCCGGATCCCGCCCGCCGATCTATCCCAAGCCGGCCTGGAAGGGTTAGTCACATGTCATCCACCGCATTGGTCGAGGCGATCGTCGACGGTGTCCTCACCGGAGGCGTCTACGCCCTGATGGCCGCCGGACTGACGCTGATCTTCGGGGTGATGGACATCATCAACATCGCCCAGGGTGTCATGGTGATCCTCGGCGCCTATCTCAGCTATGAGCTGTCGGTCCATCTGGGGATCGGACTGCTGCCGGGACTGCTCATCACCGTTCCGCTGATGTTCCTGGTGGGGGTGGCGATGGAGTTCTGCTTCATGCGCCGCCTGCACGAGGGAGAACGAACGCAGATGTCGATCCTCATCACCTACGCGGTGGCGATCATCATCGAAGGCGTCCTCACCGCGCTGTTCGGCGTCAACTACAACCAGCTGCAGGCCTCCTATGTCAACTCGTCGATCCACATCTTCGGCTTCTACCTGCCGGATATCTATCTCATCGGGTTCGGGCTGGCCACCGTGCTCATGCTGGTCCTCTACTACGGGCTCTACCGGACCAAGTTCGGGCGTGCGGTGCGGGCGTCGCTGCAGAACCGGACCGCCGCGGACCTGATCGGCATCGAGGTCAACCGGGTGAGGACACTGTCGGTCGGCGTGGGCGTCGCCGTCACGGCGGTGGGTGGAATGGTGTTCGGGGCCACCAACTCCTTCAACCCCGGGACCGGATACGACCTCATCTCGCGGCTGCTCGCGATCGTGATCCTCGGCGGGATGGGCAGCATCGGCGGAGCCATGGCGGCCGCGATCCTGCTGCTCGTCATCAACGACGTCGTCGCTGTCGTGTGGTCTCCGACGTGGGCGCCCCTCGTCTACTTCGCGGCCCTCGTCATCGTGCTCTCGGTTCGTCCCCAGGGCCTGTTCGGCCGGACTGCGGCGCGTGCGCAATGAGCGAGTCCGACACATTCCCCAGGAGCCCCGAGATGCCCTCCAGATCCGATCGCCCAGCCCGTGCTCTGCGCAGCCCCGCCGCTGCGGCGTGGGCCGTCGTGCTCGCGCTCTTCGTGCTGTTCCCGCTCGCCGTCAGCGATCCGACGACCACCTCGATCGCCGTGTTCGCGCTCGTGTTCATGGTCGCCACCTCGTCGTGGAACATCTTCAGCGGCTACTCGGGCTACCTGGCGCTGGGCCATGCCGTGTTCTTCGGCGCCGGGGGCTACGCCGTCGCGCTGGCGGCCAAGGACTGGCACGTCGCCGGGGGCTGGCCGGTGTTCGCCCTGCTGCCGTTCGGGGGTCTCATCGCCGGACTGATCGCCATACCGATCGGATTGATCGCGCTGCGGACCCGCCGTCACACGTTCGTCGTGGTGACGATCGCGATCTTCTTCATCTTCCAGCTGGCCGCGTTCAACCTCGGCTTCACCGGCGGGACCTCGGGCCTCACCTTCCCGTTCGCGACGTTTTCGGCGGCCAACTACAACGTTCCGTTCTACTACGTCGCGCTGGTCATCCTCATCCTCACCGTCATCGTCTCCTGGCTCGTGCGCCGCTCGCGCTTCGGCCTGCAGCTGCTGGCCATCCGCGATGACGAGGACCGGGCGCTCGGGCTCGGCGTCAAGACCCGCCGGATCAAGCTGTCGGCGTTCGTGCTCTCCGCCATCCCGGTCGGCATGGTCGGCGGGCTGTACTTCTACTTCGTCGGGCAGATCTATCCCCAGTTCGGATTTGATCCGCTGTTCGACATCTCGATCGCGCTGATGGCCTTCCTCGGGGGCCTGGGCACGATCGTCGGTCCGCTCCTGGGAGCACTCGTGCTCGAATCGCTGCAGCAGTACCTCACTCAGACGCTGTCGAACAACGGCGTGTACCTCATCGCCTACGGCGTCCTCTTCCTCGCGGTCATCCTCGTGATGCCGCGCGGGGTCGTGCCGGCGGTGTCCGCCTGGATGACGAGACGCCGGGGCCGGGTCAAGGCAAGTCAGACCGGCGGGCGGGATGCGAAGGTCACCGGGGGCGTGGCCGGAGCGGCACGATGACGAATCTGATCGACATCCAGGGCGTCTCGAAGTCCTACGGTGGCGTCCGCGCGCTCGCCGAATGCAACCTCGAGGTCAGAGAGGGCGAGATCAACGGACTGATCGGTCCCAACGGATCGGGCAAGACGACTCTCTTCAACGTGATCACCGGATATGAGCGCGTGCAGCAAGGTCAGGTGCACTTCCGGGGCACGGAGATCACAAACTCCCCTCCGGATCGGATCTTCGGCCTCGGGATCGGCCGCACCTTCCAGCTGACCCGACTGTTCACGCGTCTGACGGTGCTCGAGAACATGCTGGTGGCCACCCAGCGCGAGGAGGGGTGGCTGCGTGGCGTGCTCCGGCTCGCCGGTTCGGCGAACGAGCGCCGCCGTGCTCTGGAGCTGCTCGACTTCGTCGGGATCACGCGCCTCGCCGACGAGCCCGCCGGCAACCTCTCCTACGGTCAGCGCAAGCTACTCGAGCTCGCCTCGCTGCTCGTCGCCGACCCGGCGATCCTGCTGCTCGACGAGCCGGCCGGCGGAGTCAATCCCACGCTCATCGGTCACCTGGCGGATCGCATCAACGACCTCAATCGGGCGGGCAAGACGATCCTGGTCGTGGAGCACAACATGGAGTTCGTGATGAGCCTGTGCTCGCGGATCACGGTGCTCAGCCAGGGCACCGCGCTCATGTCGGGCACTCCCGAGGAGGTGCGCCGCAACCCGGCGGTGCTCGATGCCTATCTCGGCGGGGAGGATGACGCCGCGACGCAGCTGGAGATCGCCGAGGAGGTCAGCGCCCATCCCCACTCCCCTCGGATCTCGGTCAGCGCCCCGGCGCCGGCACCCGAGACCGTCGGACGGCCACAGGATGTCCTGCTCAGTCTCCGCGGGGTCACCGCGGGTTACGGCGGCGGGGACATCCTCAAGCAGGTGACCCTCGACATCGAGCGCGGCGCCGTCACCTGCGTCGTCGGACCCAACGGCGCGGGCAAGTCGACGCTGATGGCGACGATCAGCGGCCTGCTGCATCCGCGCGAGGGCGAGATCCACTTCGACGGTGAGCTCGTGTCGGGACTGTCGCCCCGGCAGATCCTCGGCCGCGGGCTCGCCCAGATTCCCCAGGCCCACAGCCTGTTCGGCGAGATGACGGTCCGGGAGAACGTCGAGATGGGCGCGTACACGATCCGCGACCAGGCCCTCGTCGCCAGCCGCCTGAAGGCGGTGGAGGAGCTCTACCCGATCGTCCGTGACCGCGCCGACGAGAAGGCCGGAAGCCTCTCGGGCGGCCAACAGAGACTGGTCGAGTTCGCCCGTTGCCTGATGCTCGATCCATCGCTGATCATGCTCGACGAGCCCTCGATGGGGCTCGACCCGCAGACACGACAGATGGTGTTCGACATGGTCGGCCAGATGAACGAGCGGGGCAAGACGATCCTGCTCGTCGAGCAGAACGCTCGAGCCGGACTACGGCTCAGCTCCCACGGCGTCGTGCTCGAGAACGGCATGATCCGGCTCACCGGTTCCGGCCGGGAGGTACTCGAGCACCCTGAGATCGGCGCGCTCTACCTCGGAGGTGCCGTGGACGCGTCCGCTTCGGTCGCGCCGTCGGTGTAACCCCGGCACGCGACGCGCGAGCAATGCGCGGCGCCAGGGGGCTGCCTCATACTGCGGGCGTGCGTACGTCAGTCACCATCCGGGATGTCGCGCGTCTCGCCGAGGTGCACCCCGGGACCGTGTCCCGCACGCTCAACGAGCAGACGCGCGCGCTCGTCAACCATCAGACCGCCGAGCGTGTGCTGCGCGCCGTCGAGCAACTGGGCTACCGGCCCAACCCGATCGCCCGGGGATTGAAGACAAGTCGCTCCTACACGGTCGGCGTCCTCATACCGGACCTCACCAACCCCCTGTTTCCGCCCATCATGCGCGGCATCGAGGATCGGCTGGCCGAGGTCGGCTACACGGCACTCGTGGTCAACACCGACAACGACCCGGAACGCGAGCGCAAGCAGATGGAGGCGATGCGCGCACGACAGGTCGACGGATTCATCGCGGCGACGGCGCGCCTGGATCACGAGCTGCTGGAGGCGGCCGTGGCCGGAGAGGCGCCGATGGTCCTCGTCAACCGCAGCATGGAGGACGGGTCACTGCCGGCCGTCACCGTCGACGATCGCCACGGTATCCGCCTGGCCGTCGATCACGTCGCCGGCCTCGGTCACGCCCACGTGGGTCATGTCGCCGGCCCCCAGAACCTGTCCACCGGCCATCGCCGCCGGGTCGGCTTCGTCGAGGCGATGCGAGCGCGCAGGCTGACCGCCCCCCGCTCCCGAATCAGCCTCGCCAACGCCTTCACCGAGGCCCAGGGTGCCGGCGCGTGCGCTCGGCTGCTCGATCGCAACCCAGAGCTCACCGCGATCGTCGCCGCCAACGACCGGCTGGCGATCGGCTGTTACGACGCCCTCGAGGCCCACGGCCTCACCTGTCCCGGCGACATCTCGGTGACCGGCTTCAATGACATGCCGTTCATCGATCGCCTCTCTCCCCCGCTGACGTCGGTTCGCGTCCCGCAGCGCGAGATCGGCCTGCGAGCCGCCGAACTGCTGCTCGCGCAGTTGAGCGGCGACGGACCGGAGCCGGCCGAGGTCCTCCTCGAGCCGGAGCTCATCGTCCGCGGGTCGACCGGCCCTCCGCGCGGCTGACCGGCAGGCTCGCCGTCACGTCGTCACGTGTCGTGTGTGTGTCGTGTGTCGCGCAGTCACTGGGACCTCAGCCGCGACCTGAGCCGCAAACGTTTGCAGTATCATGATCTCAGAGGTCGTGGTGATCGCTCTGGAGACTCCCTACTTCATCGTGCCGCGGTCGGCCGGTCCCCTGAAACCGACGGCCGATTACCCGCTGCGCCGATCCCCCGAGGGTCGCAGACGCCACCGTGGCTGACGCGCGCGTGCAGGCG
>CAZZWJ010000009.1:13010-24438 GCA_964657875.1 uncultured Solirubrobacteraceae bacterium | reverse complement strand
GTTCCGCACCGGATCTGGAGACGGCCCGTTACTCGCAGATGCGTTGGAACACACCTCTGTCTGAGGAGCATGCCGATGCGTTGATCGCGAGCCTCGACGCGAGGGGCGCGAAGTCGGTTCTTGACCTGGGTTGCGGGTGGGCTGAGTTCATGATCCGGGTCCTTCGCGATACCAGCGTCGAGTGCAGCGGGGTCGGAGTCGACACCGATGCCACATTGCTGAAGCGCGCCGCGGATTCCGTTGCTGACGATGAGATTCGGCAACGGATTCGTTTCGTGGAGTGCCCAGCGGCCGAGTGGTCCGCGCCGGCTGACCGGGTGATCTGTATCGGCGCTTCACATGCGTGGGACGACACGGTCTCGGCCCTCCGGGCGCTTCGAAAACTGGTCGCTCCGGGAGGGCGGCTGCTGTTCGGCGAAGGATGCTGGGAGCGCGAGCCGACCGCAGGAGCGCTGGCGATCTTCGGAGATTCCGTCCTGTCCTTGTCCGACCTGGTGGCGCAGGCGTCAGATGCGGGTTGGCGGGTTCTTGGTCTGACGGTGGCGGATCAGCGTGAGTGGGACGACTTTGAGTCCGGCTGGAGGCTCGGGAGGGAGCAGTGGTTGCTCGCCCATCCCGATGATCCGCGTGCCGAGCAGGTACGTCAGGAACTTGACGACCAAGTGAGGGAGTACGTGAGCGAGTACCGAGGGGTTCTCGGTTTCTGTTATCTGGTTCTCGGAAGCTGAACATGGGCGGGACGGAATGACCGCTCCGGTTCGCAGCAGTTCTTTCGCGCTCGATTCCGTACAGCCACGAATACGCAAGCTTGCCGTAGCGAGGCCGGCGGACTCGAGCCCCCCGCCCGGGGGGTTTATCGCTGCGATCGCCGGGACGATCGATAACCTCCGGCGGCGGATCGCCTTTACGCGCAATTGACATCGAGCGACGATCTCGGCCCCGCCTTCCCGCCGCGCCGGCCGCGCCCCACCGAGACCGGGAGACCCCATGCGCCTGCTCGTAGCCCAAGCGTCCAAGCCCCTCACCGGCGAGATCGTCATCCCGCCGTCCAAGTACCACGCCCACCGGGCGCTGATGCTCGCGGCGCTCGCGCCCGGCACGAGCACGATCTCGACCCGCACGACCGCCCGTCACGTCAACTTCACCGTCTCGGCGCTGCGCGGTCTCGGCGTCGACATCCGGGCCAACGCGACGACCTGGACGGTCAACGGCGGCGAGGGGTTCTCGCCGCAGAGCGACGAGATCTCGGTGGGCAGCTCGGGTACGACGCTGTACTTCCTGGTCGGCCTGGCGGCGCTCAGCGACCGCCCGGTGACCATCACCGGCCAGCGCTACTTCCGCCGCCGGCCGATCGGCCCCCTGCTGCGCGCGCTACAGCGCCTCGGGATCAAGATCGACTACGAGGGTCAGTCGCTGCCCGTGACCGTCCATCCCGGCCGGCCCCGCGGCGGCCGTGTGCGCATCGACGGCACGCTGTCGCAGTGGGTGTCGGGCCTGATCATGCTCGCGCCGTTCGCGCGGGAGGCGACGACGATCGAGGTCACCGGCGAGCTCAACGAGCAGCCCTACCTCGAGCTGACGCTCGCCATGATGCGGCAGTACGGCCTCAAGGTCGACGTCCGTGAGGACTGGCGCGAGTTCCGCATCGAGCCCGGTCAGACCCCGCAGGCGGGCGAGGTGACGCTGCCCCCGGACATCGGCTCGGCCGTGTTCGGGCTCGCCGCCTGCGCACTGCATCCATCTCACGTCACGTTCCGCAGCCCGGTCCCGATCCACGGTCACCCTGAGCGCAGGGTTCTCGACGAGCTCATGTCCGTCGGGGTGCCGATGCGGTTCTCCGACGACGGCATGTCGATCTCGATCGACCACGACGGGACGCCGCCGGTCGCGGGCCAGCTGGACTGCCGCGACATCCCGGACATGATCCCGATCCTCTCCACGCTCGCCAGCCGCGCCCGGGGACGCACGGTGCTCTCCCACGTCTCCCACGCCCAGCTCAAGGAGTCCGATCGGCCCCACGCGATGCTGCAGCTGCGCCGGATGGGGGCCAGGGTCGAGTTCGACGGCACCGACATGGAGTTCGAGGGCGTGGCGCAGCTGCACGGCGCGCAGCTGTCGTCGCTCAACGACCACCGCGTCCTGATGGCGCTCACGGTCGCGGGCTCGACGGCGACCGGGATGACCGAGATCTCGTTCCCCCACGCGTATCGCATCTCCTATCCGGAGTTCGTCGACCACATGAACGCGCTCGGTATCCCGGCCGCGGTCACCCCGCGCGTACCGGAGACCGTCGAGTCGTGACCGCGGCACCGGGCGAGCTGCTGGGGGACGACGTCGCGCGCTGGGCGCAGCGCGACCCCGCGGCCATCGCCGCCGTGTGCGTCGACGCCGCCGGCGCCGATCACGTCCTGAGCTGGGGCGAGCTGGACACCGACTCCGCCCGCGTCGCGAGCCGCCTGCTCGGCCTCGGCGTCGGCCCCGGGGAGCCCGTCGCCTATCAGCTTCCCAACCGCCTGGAGTTCCTCACCGTCACCTGTGCGGTCCTGCGGATCGGCGCCGTCTGCATGCCGCTGATGCCGATCTTCCGAGAACGCGAGCTCGAGTTCATGATCGCTGAGGCGTCCCCGCGGGTGCTGATCGTCCCCGCCGGGTTTCGCGGCGTCGACCACGCCGCCCTGGCGCGGCGGATCGCCGCCGGGTCGGAGAGCCTCGAGCACGTCGTCGTCGTGCCCGACTACGCGGCGCTGCTCGCGGACGGGCCCGTCGCGTCCCCGGACGTCCTCGCCGATCGACGTCCGGCGCCCTCCGACATCGCGCAGCTGCTGTTCACGAGCGGTTCGACCGGTGACCCCAAGGGCGTCCTGCACCGCCACGACGTGCTCGTCCGGGCGGCCGATGCCCACATCGCGCACTTCGGCCTCACCGGCGAGGACGTCATCTACGTCCCGTCGCCGTACGCGCACCAGACCGGGTTTCTCTACGGGATGGGGATCGCCCTGAGGCTCGGGGTCACCCAGGTCGCCCAGGAGCAGTGGAGCGGTGCGGCCGGCGATGCCGCGATCGCCCGGCATGGCGCCACCTTCACCCAGGCGGCGACGCCGTTTCTCGCTGATCTGGTCGCGGTCGCGCGCGCCCGTGGATCCGAGATGCCGAGTCCGCTGCGGATGTTCGTCGCCACCGGGGCCGCGGTTCCGCGGGCGCTTGCCCACGAGGCCCGCAGTGTCCTGGGGGCGGAGGTCGGCGGTGGCTTCGGGACGACCGAGTCGTGCATGGGCGCGGGCTTTGTGCCCGGTGGGCAGGACGACCGTGCGTGGACGACCGACGGCCGCGGGCTGGCCAACGTGCGCCTGCGGGTCGTCGACGATCGGGGTCATGAGCTCGCGCCTGGGGTCGAGGGCCACTTCGAGATCGCGACCGACACCCTGTTCGCCGGCTACCTCAACCGTCCGGAGGCGACCGCGGCGGCGCTGTCGCCCGACGGTTACTACCGACCCGGGGATCTCGCGACGATCGACGCGGACGGCTACCTGCAGATCACCGGGCGCGTGCGCGACGTGATCAACCGGGGCGGGGAGAAGGTCCCGGTCGCCGACATCGAGCAGCTGCTCTACCGCCATCCCGCGGTCGCCGAGGCGGCGATCGTGGCGATGCCCGATCCGCGTCTCGGCGAGCGGGCCTGCGCGTTCGTGGTGCTCGCCCCCGGAGCGACCTGGAGCTTCCCGGAGCTTCAGGCTCACCTCGATGCGCACAATGTCGCCAAGACCTACTGGCCCGAGCGTCTGGAGCTCGTCACCGAGCTCCCGCGCACGCCATCGGGCAAGATCCAGAAGTTCGTGCTGCGTGACCGCGCGCGCGAGCTCACCGTCGACGTCCAGAGAGAGGCTTCCGTCCGATGACCAGCACCGTGCAGACCCCGCCCGGCAGCGCCGAGCTCGCCGCCCTCACCGACGAGATCCGCGAGTACGTCCGCGGTCCCGGTGACGCGTGGGCGCTGCGCATCGAGCGTGAGCGCGCGGTCCCCCCGGAGCTGTGGGAGGAGCTCAACGAGCTCGGCTACCTACGCCTCGCGGCCCCGATCCAATACGGAGGGCGAGGGATCGCGTTCACCGACTACCTGCCCCTGCTCGAGCTGTTCGCGATGTCGCACGCCGCGCTGCGGATGATCGTCCACGTCTGCAACGGCGTCTGGCGCTCGATGGATTCCCACGCGTCGGAGGCCCAGCGTGAGAAGTTCGTGTTCGCCCACATCGCCGGCGAGATCAAGGTCGCGTTCACGCTCACCGAGCCGACCGCGGGCACCGGCGCCGACCTGCGCTGCAGCGTCACCCGTGAGGGCGACACGTACTACCTCAGCGGCGAGAAGCACATGATCACGTTCGGGACGATCTCCGACTACCTGCTGCTGTTCGCGCGGGTGGAGGGGACCCGCGGCGCTGAGGGCACCGTGGCGCTGCTCGTGCCCCCGCACGGCGAGGGCGTGACCGCGACCGTGATGGGCGAGTCGATGGGTGTGCGTGGCTCCGACCACGGCTCGTTCGTCTTCGACCGTGCGCCGGTGCCGGTCGCCAACCGTCTCGGCGAGGAGGGGGAGGGCCTCGGCGTCGCGTTGGCGGGCTTTCTCACCCCGAGCCGGATCGCCGTGGCGATGACCTGCGTCGGTCTCGCCAAGCGCGCGCTGGAGCTCGCCGTCGACTACGCGACGCAGCGCGAGACATTCGGCAAGCCGCTCGCCGGCCGCCAGGCGATCTCGTTCATGCTCGCCGAGATGCGGGCCGAAATCGAGGCCTCGAGGGCGCTCGTGATGCAGTCGGCGCGGCGCTGGGAGAGTGGGGAGGACGCCAACGCCGACTCCTCGATGGCCAAGCTCGTCGCCGTCGACATGCTCGCCCGGGTCACCGACAAGGCGCTGCAGATCCACGGGGGGATCGGCTACTGGGCCTCGAGTGAGATCGAGCGCGTGTACCGCGATGCCCGCGCCCAGCGCTTCGAGGAGGGCACGAACGAGATCCAGAAGACGGTGATCGCCCGGGATCTGCTCAGCGCGCCGCCGACCCGGTTCGGAGCCTGAGAAACGCAGGCGCCGCCGTCGTGAACCGGCCGGCGGACCTCGCGCACGTCTTCCGAGCGGGGTCGATCGGACCCCTGGAGCTCGCGCACCGGATCGTCATGGGGTCGATGCACATGGGCCTCGAGGGGCTCGGTGACGACGGGCGGGCGCTCGGGGCCTTCTACGCCGAGCGGGCCCGGGCCGGCGCGGGACTGATCGTCACCGGCGGCTGTGCGGTGAGCCGGGTCGGGGCGGCGGGGCGCAGCTACGCGTTCATCAACGACCCCGGCGACGCCTCGGCGCTGGCCCGCGTCGCCGAGATGGTGCACGAGGCGGGCGGCCAGGTCTTGCTCCAGCTCTTCCACGCCGGGCGCTACGCGGTGCCGGACGCGTTCGGTCTGCAGCCGGTGGCACCGTCGGCGGTGTACTCGGCGCTCGTCCGCGCCGAGCCGCGAGAGCTCACCACCGCCGAGGTCACCGAGACGATCGCCGACTTCGCGCGGGGGGCCACCCGGGCCCGGGAGCTCGGTTACGACGGCGTGGAGATCATGGGCTCGGAGGGCTACCTGCTCAACCAGTTCGCAGCGCCGCTCACCAACCTGCGCGACGACGAGTGGGGCGGGGACCCCGAGCGGCGGATGGCGTTCCCGCTGGCGGTCGCGACGGCGGTCCGCCGGGCGATCGGCGCCGACCGCGCGGTCGTCTACCGGATCTCGGGCGCCGACCTCGTCACCGGGGGCGCGAGTGAGGAGGATGTCGCCGTCCTCGCCTCCCGGTTGACCGACACCGGCGGGGTCGGCATCGCCCGCGGCGTCGACGCGCTCAACGTCGGGATCGGTTGGCACGAGGCGCGGATCCCCACCGTCCAGATGCATGTGCCCCCCGGGGCCTGGGTGCCGTGGGCGGCGGCGCTGCGTCGGGTCGTGCCGGTCCCGGTGATCGCCTCCAACCGGATCACGTCCCTGCAGCTCGCCGACGAGGTGCTCGCCGCCGACGCCGCCGACTTCGTCTCCCTGGCGCGTCCGTTCCTCGCCGATCCGGAGATCATCGCCAAGGGGCTCGCCGGGCGGGGAGATGGTGCGGGCGGCTCCCCGCCGCGGGCCGTGAACGTCTGCATCGGCTGCGACCAGGCGTGCATCGACCGCTCTCTGTTCGATCAGCGCGTCTCGTGCGTCGTCAACCCGCGCGCCGGCTACGAGCTCGAGCTCCCGGGCGACGTGTCGCTCACCGGGACCGAGGTCGCGGTGGTCGGCGGCGGTCCGGCGGGAATGGAGGCGGCCCGCACGCTCGCGGCGGCGGGCGCCGGGGTGACGCTGTATGAGGCGGGGGCACGGATCGGCGGTCAGTTCCGGATGGCCTGCCGGATCCCCGGCAAGGCGGACTACGCCGGGACGATCGAGTACTTCGAGTCAGCGTTGCGTCACCTGGGCGTCGCGGTGCGGTGTGAGACGGTTCCCAGTGTCCGCGAGCTCGCCGGGTTCGCTGCGGTGGTCGTCGCCACCGGCGTCGTGCCCCGGCCGATCGCCATCCCCGGCGCCGAGCTGCCCCACGTCCACAGCTACGCCGAGCTGCTGGACCCCGACGGTGACGGCGTGGCGCTCGACGGCGCGGTGGCGGTGATCGGCGCCGGCGGCATCGGTGTCGATGTCGCCCATCGCCTCAGCCATCGCGACCCCGACGACCCCAGCGACCAGAGCCACACCAGCGATCCCGCCGGTCCCCTGCCGCGCTTCTACGCCGCCCACGGACTGCGCGGCGTCTCGCTCCCCGCCGATGTGTTCGCGTCCCCGCGCCCGGTGACGCTCATGCGACGCGGCAGCCGGCGGATCGGGTCCGGCATCGGGCCCACGACCCGCTGGGTGACCGTCGCGGCGCTCGCCCGGGCGGGCGTGGAGACCCTCACCGGGGTCAGCTACGAGGCGATCGAGCCCGGGGTCGTCCACATCCGCGACGCGGCGGGGGAGCCCCGGACGGTCCCCGCCGACACGGTGATCGTGTGCGCCGGGCAGGAGCCCGACGCGGGTCCCGCGGCGGCGCTCGCCGGCGTCGGGACCCCGCACCTCGTGATCGGCGGCGCCGTTCAGGCCGGTGAGCTCGACGCCGAGCGGGCATTTCGGGACGGGGCGCAGACGCCGGGGAGGATCTCGGCGCTGTTGCAGGCCGCCTCCGTCGGCTGACGCCGGTTCGGCGCGCCGGGCACTCCTGATAGGTTCGCGCCGTGCCCGCGACCCGCTGGGGACTCACCGTCCCCTTCACCGGCGTTCCCCTCGCCGATCATCCGGACCTCTACCGCCGCGTCGAGGCGCTCGGCTACGACGACCTGTGGTCGGGGGAGACCCCCAACGGCGCCGATGGCTTCAGCACGCTCGCGCTGGCGATCCCGGTCACCGAGCGGATGCGCCTGGCCACCGGCATCGTCAACCCGTTCACGCGCGGGCCGGCGGTGCTCGCTCAGACCGCGGCGACGCTGCAGGAGGCGAGCGGCGGCCGGTTCGTACTCGGTCTCGGCGCCTCCTCGGACGTGATCGTCGAGCGCTTCAACGGCCTCACGTTCGAGAAGCCGCTCTCCCGGGTCCGCGAGGCCGTCGAGCGGGTGCGCCCGGTGCTCCAGGTGCCTGCCGAGAAGGGCTACGGCGGCCTGCGGCTCGAGCGGCCGGTGACCACGCCGGTGCCGATCGTGCTGGCGGCGCTGCGGGCGCGGATGCTCGGCCTCGCCGGCGAGCTCGCCGATGGGGCGTTCACGAACTTCCTGCCGCTCTCCGGGCTGCCGGCCGTCCGCAGTGCCCATCGCGCGGGGGAGAGCGCCGCCGGGCGCACCCCGGGTGACACCGAGCTCGTCTGCCGCTTCTTCGTGATCCCGGGGGATGCGGCGCAGGGCGCGGCGCTGGCGCGGGCGATGTTCTCCGCCTACGGCAGCGTTCCCGTATACGCGGCGTTCTTCCGCTGGCTCGGCTGGGGCGAGCGGATCGACCCCATGATCGAGGCCTACTCGGCGGGGGACCGCGCGCGGGCGATCGAGCTCGCGCCCGAGGAGCTCATCCGGGAGATCTTCGTGCTCGGCTCGCTCGACGAGATCCGCGAGCGCCTCGCCGCGTTCGTGGAGGGCGGGATCACCACTCCGGTGCTCACCCCGATCTGCCCCCCGGAGACGCTCGGCGAGGTGCTCGAGGCGCTCGCCCCGACCCCTGCTGGCTGAGGCAGCGCTCAGCTCCCGTTCACCGCCTCTTCGTCAGGCGGCGGAGGTGACGAGCGTCGTCTGCGGCGAGATGTAGGTGCCGCTGTTCTGACCGTGGCAGATCGTGGTGACCGCGTTGCGCTCGTCGAAGTCGAAGACGTGCAGCGGCAGACCGTGGTCACGGGCGAGGACGATCGCGGTCTGGTCCATCACCCGCAGGTCACGCTCGAGCACGTCGTTGTAGCCGAGGGAGTCATAGCGGCGAGCGTCGGGGTTCGTGCGCGGGTCGGAGTCATAGATCCCGTCGACCCCGTGCTTGGCGAGCAGGATCGCCTCGGCGTTGATCTCGATCGCCCGCTGCACGGCGGCGTAGTCGGTGGTCACGTACGGCTGGCCGATCCCGGCGGCGAGCAGCACCAGCTTCCCGCCCTCCAGGTGGGAGATGGCGCGCAGGCGGATGAACGGCTCGGCGACCGACTGGATCGGCACCGCGGTCATCAGCCGCACGTCGTCGAGGCCGGCGTGCTTGAGCACCCCGCGCATGAGGATCCCGTTCATCACCGTCCCGAGCATCCCGATGTTGTCGGCCTCGGCGCGCTCGATCGACCAGTCGTCGGCGACGTTGCCGCGGAAGAAGTTGCCACCGCCGACGACGACCGCCTGCTGGATGCCGATGTCCCGGGCGGCGATCAGCTGGTCGGCGACGTAGCCGAGCGCCTGGTTGTCGAGGCCGAAGTCCGCGGCGCCGGCGAAGGCCCGACCGCTGAGCTTGACGACGACGCGGCGGTAGCGCAGGTCGGGCACGGGGCAAGCGTAGTACGCGGCCGGGCGGTGGGGGGCGCGTAGGCTGTGGCGTGGACCGCGACCCGGAGTGCCGCATGAGCGCAGACCGCTGGTATTCCGAGCAGCCGAACGTCACCGGCCGCGGTGTCGTCGCCGGCTACTCCCTGCGCTTCTGGATGATGGTGGTCGCGCTGGGAGCGATCACCGGCCTCGGCGCCGCGGGGCTGATCGAGCTGCTGCATCTCGCCTCCCACCTCGGCTACGGCTACCACCGCGGCTCGTTCCTGTACGGGGTCACGCACGCGCCGGGGTGGCGGCGCTTCGCGGCGCTCGGGGCGGCCTCCCTGGTCGCGGCACTCGGGGTGCTCACGCTCGGACGCCTGTCGCAGCGCGGCGGTGGGACCGACGTCTCCGACGGGCTGTGGCTGCGCAGCGCCCGCCTGGACTTCTTCCCGAGCATCGGCCGGGCGGTGCTGTCGATCGTCACCGTCGGCCTCGGCAGCTCGCTCGGTCGCGAGGGCGCTCCCCAGACCCTCGGCGCGGCGGTCGCGACGCGGTTCGCCGAGTGGGCGTCGCTGCCCACCTGGCAGCGCCGGCTGCTCGTGGCCAGCGGTGCCGGCGCGGGGTTCGCCGCCGTCTACAACGTGCCGCTCGGGGGGACGGTGTTCGCCCTCGAGGTCCTGCTGGGCTCCCTCGTGCTGCCGCTCGTGCTGCCCGCGCTGCTCACCTCGGTGATCGCCACCGCGGTCGCGTGGGCGTTTCTCGGCACGTCGCCGTCCTACGAGCTTCCCCATTACGCGCTGCATCCCGAGCAGATGGTGTGGGCGCTGCTCGCCGGCCCGTTGATCGGCGTCGTCGCCGTCGGTTGGGTCCGCCTCGTGCGCTTCGCCTCCCAGCATCGGCCGACCGGAGTCGCCCGCTACATCGCTCCCGCGGCCGCGTTCATGGGCCTCGCGGCGCTCGCCCTGCAGTACCCGCAGCTGCTTGGAAACGGGAAGGGCATCGTGCAGCTGGGGGCGCTCGGTCAGCTGTCGCTGGGGTTGATGGTCGTCCTGCTGGTGCTCAAGCCGCTCGTCACCGCAGCGTGCCTGGGGTCGGGCTCGCCGGGTGGGCTGTTCACCCCGACCTTCACCGTCGGGGTGCTGCTCGCCGGCATCCTCGCCACGGTGTGGAACCACATCTGGCCGGGCGCCGATCTGGGCAGCTATGCGGTGATCGGTGGCGGCGCGTTCCTCGCCGCGTCGATGCAGGGCCCGCTCGCCGGGGTCGTGCTCGTGCTCGAGCTCACCCGCAACTTCGATGCCCTGATGGCGCCGACGCTGCTCGCGGTCGCCGAGGCGACGATCATCGCCCGTCGGCTGGGTGCGCCGTCGATCTACTCCGCGCGCCTGAACAGACACCGAGACCGCGACGCCGACGGCCATCCCCACGCCGACGCCGCGGCACAGCGCGAGATCGCGGCGCTCGACCGGCCCGACCTCACCTCCGACCCCACGGAGGGCGGGCGCAGCTAGCCGCGCGCGGTGAGGCGGTCGAACAACACCGCGAGCCGCGGCGCCTGACTCGGCACGAGCCGGACCAGGAGGTCGACCACCTTCGCGTCGTTGCCGACGAGGATCCGCGGCCGGCCCTTCTGCACCCCATCGGCGATGATCCGCGCGGCCTGCCCGGCGTCCATCTTCAGGTACTTGTCGGTGTAGAGCTTCGCGCGGTCGCGGTCGGCTTCGGTGACCTCGATCCCGAGTCGCTCCGCGTTGGCGATCGCGTTGTGGCTGATCTGAGTCTTGACTCCGCCGGGATGCACGACGCTCACCTTCACGGGGCTGCCCGCGGTGAGCATCTCGGCCCGCAGCGTCTCGGTGAACCCGCGCACCGCGAACTTCGAGGTCACGTACGCCGACAGCTTGCCCTGGGCGAAGAAGCCGTTGAGGCTCGAGGTGTTGATGACGTGGCCGTCCCCGGAGGCGATCACATGGGGCAGGAACGCCTTGGTGCCGTAGATGACGCCCCACAGATCGATCCCGATCACGCTCTCGAGCTCGGAGTAGCTCGCCTCGAGGATCGTGTGGCCGGAGGCGACGCCGGCGTTGTTGTAGATCTGGTGCACACGGCCGTGGTGGGCGACGACATCGCTCGCCCACGCCTCGACGGCGTCCCGGTCGCTCACATCGACCGTGGCGCTGTGCACCGGGCCGGACATGAGGGCCGCGGTCTGCGCGAGTCCCGGCTCGTCGACGTCTGAGATCGCGACGCGAGCGCCACGGCGGGAGAGCTCCAGCGCCACCTCGCGGCCGATGCCCGAGCCGGCGCCGGTGATGGCGCACACCTTGTCGGTGAATGAAGTTGTCATATGGAACGCGAGCGTACCGAAAGCGCGGAGACGGCGGGTGGCGAGTGCCCGAAACGACAGAACGCCGGCCGTG
>CAZZWJ010000009.1:0-13000 GCA_964657875.1 uncultured Solirubrobacteraceae bacterium | reverse complement strand
TCAATCGGGGTCGGCCAGGGGGACTACGCCGCGCGGCGCCGGTCCTCCAGGCTCGAGCTCTTGGCCAGGCGGGAGAGCCCCTGCTGCTCGAGTTCACGGGCCTTGCTCAGCGGAATGCCGAGCTCGATCCCGGTCTGGCGCAGGTTCAGCGGCTCGGCACCCTCGAGTCCGAAGCGCAGTCGGATGACGTTGCGCTCGGCCTCGGGAAGCTCGGCGACGGCGCCGCCGATGAGCTGCTGGCGCTCGGCCTCCTCGACCTCCTCCGTCGGCTCGGGCCGATCGGAGGCGAGCAGATCGCCGAAGGCGGTCTCGCCGTCCTCGCCGACCGGCTGATCCAGGGAGGTGAGTCCCCGGGTGAGCTCGCGCAGCTCGGCCACCTCGTCGACGTCGATCTTGGCCTCGGCCGCGATCTCCTCGTCGGTGGGTTCCCGGCCGAGCTTGGTCGACAGTTCCGACTCGACCTTCCGGACCTTGGTCTGGCGCTGGGCGACATGAACCGGCAGGCGGATCGTCCGGCCGTGGTTCTGCAGGCCACGCTGCAGCGCCTGGCGGATCCACAGGGTCCCGTAGGTGGAGAACTTGAACCCGCGCCGCCAGTCGAACTTCTCGACCGCGCGGATGAGTCCGAGCATCCCCTCCTGAACGAGGTCCTCCATCGGAAGGCCATGGCCCTGGTAGCGCCGGGCCTGCGACACGACCAGCCGGAGGTTGGAGTTGATCATCCGCTCCTTGGCCTCCAGGTCGCCACGCTCGATGCGCTGCGCCAGGTCGACCTCCTCCTCGGCGGTGAGCAGCGCGTGTGCGCGTGCCGCCCGCAGGAACAGGTCGAGTGAGTTCTCCGTCATGGAGCCGGTGGCTCCGGGCGTCAGCCGCGGGTCAGCGGCGGTCGCGCGCTTCTCGGCAGCCCGAGTAGCGGGGCGGCGGCGGGCCTGGCGGCGAGCTGCCGGGGCCGCGCCTGCGGTCCCGTGCTCGCCACGCGCCCGCGGCCGCTTGGCGTCGTCATGATGCTCGTGCGCCGCTGAGGCGTCTCGAGGATCGTTGTCTGAAGTTTTCAGGACAGTCTCCGTGTCTCGCATATTTGCTCCGCCGGAAATGGTAACGGATTGTTCGATGTTTGTCGAACTATCCCTGTGGAGCAGTCCGATACCGCGCCAACACGCCCTGTGGCGGGCAACACCCGTGTGTTCGAGGGCTGCCTCAAGACGCCTGCATCCAAACACCGCATCGGCGCGTTGGTATCGCTATGTGATGAATTACCGCTGCCAGGTGGCCATATGGCTACTCACGGGCCGGCCGTTGGCCTGAGGTGGGGTGCCGGGCCCCTCGACATCGGTGTACATGTCCCACGCAAGCTCCAGGAACGCGGCGGTCGCCGGCGCCTGGCGCCGGCCGGCGCGCCAGGCGAGCGTGATGTCGCGGCGCAGGACCGGGTCCACGAGCGGCGCGGCGACGATCTCGGCCCCGAACGGGGAGATCGCGTCCGAGCGCGGGAGGATGGCGACACCGAGTCCGCGGGAGACGAGGGTGCGGATCCGTTGCGCCTCGTTTGACTCCAGGGTGACCCGGGGTTCGAATGCCGCGTCGCGCGAAGCCGACATGAGCAGCTCGCGCAGGCGGGCCCCCTGACGAAACGAGATGAACTGCTCCTCGGCGAGGTCGGCCATTCGCACGCCGTCGCGGCCGGCGAGCGCGTGACCCGGGGGCAGCAGCACCATCAGCTCCTCGGAGACGAGCTGATGCAGCCCCAGCTCTCGCGACTCGACCCGCTCGGTCACCGACAGGAACGCGAGGTCGAGCTTGTCGTTGCGCAGCAGCTCCGCGCATTCCTCGCTGTGCTGCTCCAGCACGGTGAGCGCGACGTTCGGATGGGCCTCACGGAAGGTGACGAGCGCGAGTGAGAGGTCGATCGGACCCATCGTGTGGATCGCCCCGATCGTGACGTGTCCCACGTCGACGCCCCTCAGCGCCTGCATCTCATCCCCGGCGGCCTCCAGCTCGGCGAGGATCCGGCGGGCGCGGACGACGAGCAGCTCACCGGCCTCGGTGAGCGCGACCCGGCGGGTGGTGCGTTCGACCAGGCCCATCCCGACCTCATCCTCCAGCCGGCGGATCTGCTGGGAGAGCGCCGGCTGAGCGATGTGCTCAGATGCGGCCGCGCGGGTGAAGTTCAGGTGCTCGGCCAGCGCGACCAGGTACCGCAGCTGCCGGAGATCCATGTGATGAGCTTATAGATCACTCCGGAACCTCGTCTTGGACTTCTCAGCGCGCGGTGTCAGTATGTGTCGCGCAGTACCTCTCCTCCCTCGAGCGCGCCCCGAGTCCGGCCTCATATCCCGCCGGTACCGGGGCGCTCTCATTTAACCGTCCCGCGCGCGATGACCGGCGCCGCCGACAAGCGGGATCTCCAGGCGACCTGCCGCGCCGTCTCGATGCCCGCCAGCGGCGGTCACGGGTCGTCCCCGGCTCGCCGTCGCCGCCTGGCGGGAGAGCAGCCGCCCGGCCGCACCCAGTGCCCGTGCCATACTCACCCGATGCAGGAAATGGTCATCTACGGCGTGAGCTTCGACATGGTCGGCAAGCAGCCGATCGTGCTGCTCAAGACCGTCGAGAGCAACAAGTTCCTGCCGATCTGGATCGGTCATCCGGAGGCGGCGGCGATCCTCATGAAGCTCCAGGGCGCCTCGACGCCGCGGCCGATGACCCACGATCTGCTGTCCGGGATGCTGTCCGAGCTGGACGTCGAATGCACCCGGGTGGCGGTGACCGAGCTGCGAGAGAACACGTTCTACGCGTCGATCAACCTGCGCTCCGGCGGCAAGGACCTGGAGATCGACTCCCGGCCCAGTGACGCGCTCGCGCTCGCGGTCCGCTCCGGCGCGCCGATCTTCGCCGCCGACGAGGTCATCAACGAGTCCGCGATCGAGTTCGAGCACGAGGTCGAGGACACCGAGGAGGTCGTCGAGAAGTTCAAGGACTTCCTCGACCAGGTCAAGCCGGAGGATTTCGCCCCCGACGAGGAGTGACCTCGCCGCCGGGCGGGGTGGGCGTCAGCCGGCGCGGCGTTGGCCGCGCATCGGCACGACCCGTCCCAGCGGGGCGGATGACGCGACGGCGTCGGCGTTCTCCTCGGCCACCGACTCCCGGGATGCGCGGGCCCGCCGTCCGCCCGTGCGTGGCGCTCCGGTGAGCGTCCCGTACATCGCCACCTGCTCGCTGATGACCTCGCCGATGCGGCGGATCCCCTCACGGATCTCGTCCTCGGTCACGCCGGAGAAGTTCAGCCGCATCGAGGAGCCCCCGCGGCCGTCCAGGAACGCGGCGCGACCGGGCACGAACGCGACGTTCTCCTGCAGCGCGCGGGCGAGCAGGTCGGTCGTGTCGATGTAGTCGGGCAGCGTCGCCCAGATGAAGAGCCCGCCCAGCGGGTGCGTCCAGGTGGCCTCGTGGGGGAAGTGCTCGGCCATCGTGTCGAGCATCACGTCCCGGCGGCGGCGGTAGATCTCGCGCAGCGAGCCGAGGTAGTCCTCCCACGGGCCGGAGTCGAAGTAGGCGGCGACGAAGTACTGGGTGATCGGTGACGAGCACAGGTCGGCGCCCTGCTTGCCGGTCTGCATCTGATCGAGGATCGGCGCCGGCGCCACCGCCCAGCCGAGGCGCACGCCGGGGGAGAGGATCTTGGAGAACGTGCCGGCGTAGATGACGAACTCCTCGTCGAGCGAGCGCAGCGTCGGCAGCGGATCCCCCTCGTAGCGGAGCATCCCGTACGGGTTGTCCTCCATCACGAGCAGCTCTCGGCGGCGGGCGATCGCCAGCAGCTGGTGGCGGCGCTCCAGCGACATCGTCATCCCGGCCGGGTTCTGGAAGGTCGGCACGGTGTAGACGAACTTCGGCCGGCGACCGTCGGCGTCGAGTGACTCGAGCACCTGCTCCAGTGCGTCCATCCGCATCCCGTCGTCGTCCATCTCGACCTGCACGACGTCGGCCTCGTAGGAGCAGAAGGTGGGGATCGCCCCCGGGTAGGTGGGCGCCTCGGCGATCACCACGTCTCCGGGGTCCAGCAGCGTCTTGCAGACGAGGTCGATCGCCTGCTGACCACCGGTGGTGACGAGCATCTCGTTGTGGGCGACCGTCATCCCCTCGGCGGCCATCACCTGCACGATGCAGTGCTTGATCACCTCCGAGCCGTCGGTCGGCCCGTACTGCAGCGCGCGAGCGCACGAACCGGCCGCCACCTTCCCCATCAGCGCCGCGTAGGAGTCCGCCGGGAACGTCGAGGTGTCGGGCAGGCCGCCGGCGAGCGAGATGACGTCGTCGCGCTCGGTGAGCGCCATCAGATCGCGCATCGCCGAGGAGCGCATCCTGCGCGTGCGCGTCGCGAACAGGCGCGCGTAGCGATCGATGTCGCGCGTGCGGGCCACGCCGGGTTCGGCCGAGCGCCTGTCGACTATCGTCACGCCGAGTCACGGTACCTCATCCTGCCCGTCGCCACCCGGGGCCAGGCGTAACGCTCATGCACCTCGTGTTCGACATCTTTCAGGGGATCGGGATCGCCGCGGCCGTCGGGATCCGCCCGTTCCTGCCCGGCCTCGTCGCCGGCGCGCTGGCCGCCGGCGACATCGAGCTGTCGTTTCATCACACCCACTTCGACTTCCTGCAGCAGCCGCTGTTCCTGCTGATCATGGTCGTCGGGATCGCGGTGCTCGGCCTGCTCGAGCGCCGGATGGTCGCCGCGCCGACCCCCGCCAGCGCCACCGCGGGTGGCGGTGGTCCGCGTATCCCAACCGCGCTGCTCGCGGTCTGCGCGCTCGTGATCGGTGCGCTCTTCGGGGGCGGCGCGCTCGCGCGCGATCACCATTCGCAGTGGATCGGGATCGCGGTGGGCATCGTCTGCGCCGGGATCGCGATCGCGGCCACCCAGCCGCTGCTCGCCCGGGTCCGGGGGCGCCTGGACGCGGGCTCCGGCGCGCTGTTGCCGTTGCTCACCGACGTGGGCGCCGGGCTCGCGGCCGCCCTGTCGGTCGTCGCCCCCCCGGTCGGGGTCATCCTCGTCGCGGCGCTCGTGTGGCTGCTCATCGCCGGCCGCGGCCGCTCTGAGCAGAAGTACGCCGGCCTGCGCATCCTCAGGTAGGCCGGGGGGTCACATGAAGAAGCTCGTGCTGATCGTGGTCGACGCGATGAAGCCGGCGATGCTCGAGCGTGCGATCGCCGCCGGGAGCGCCCCCGCGATGGCCGAGGTGATGCGCCGCGGCCAGTACGTCCCCGACTGCGCCGCCGCGTTCCCGTCGGTCACCCCGGTGTGCGCGGCGACGATCACGACCGGAGTGGGGCCCGACGCCCACCACATCCCGTCGATGAACTGGTATCACCGCGAGGAGGGGCGCTACGTCGAGTACGGCTCGAGCTTCTCGGCATCGCGCCAGTTCGGCGTGCTGCGCTCGCTCACCGACACCGTGTACCGGATGAACTCCGAGCATCTGTCGCCCGAGACGCTCACCGTCTTCGAATCCCTCGACGACGCCGACGTGCGCACCGCCGGGACCACCTACCTCATCTACCGCGGCCGCTATGACCACGACGTCGCCCAGGACTCGGCGCTGGCGCGCCTGGTCACCTCGACGCTGTTCCGGCGCACCGTCAAGGGCCCGCGGGAGCTCTTCTACTCAGATCTCTACGCGTCCCACAACACCGGTTGTCGCGGCCAGATGGGTCTGCCCGGGGCCCGGGACCAGCACACCGGCTGCGTCGGCACCTACATGGTCCAGCACGACCTGTTCGACTTCATGCTGTTCTCGCTGCCCGACAACGACGCCTACTCCCACCGCAACGGGCCCCACGCGCAGGTGACCTCACTCGCCGCCGCCGACCGCCAGATCGAACGGCTGATGCACGCCGGCGGCGGGTATGACCAGTTCCTGTCCGAGCACGCGGTCGTCATCTGCTCAGACCATTCCCAGGCGGCCGTCGAGGCCTCGATCCGCCTCGACCACGCGTTCGCCGACTTCGCGGTGGCGACGCCGACGGCGCGGGTGGCGGGGAGTGGCGGCGAGATCGCGCTCAGCCCCGCCCAGCGCTCGGCGATGGTGTACATCCTGGACACCGACCGCCGCGAGGAGCTGCTCACCCGCTCACTGGAGGCGGTCACGAGCCTGGAGGGCGTCGACCTCACGATGTGGATGGACGGGGGGCAGGCGGTGATCCGCGGGCGCCGCGGTGAGCTGCGATTCACGCCCGGCGACGAGATCCGGGACACCCGCGGGGTCGGCTGGGTGCTCGAGGGATCGCCCGCGGTGCTGCGCGCCGAGGTCCAGGACGGTCGGCTGCTGTGCACCGAGTACCCCGACGCGCTCACCCGGGTCTGGTCGGCGCTGCACTGCGACAACGCGGGCGAGCTGCTGCTGTCGGCGGCGCCGGGTTATGAGTTCGTTGACTGGGGCGGTTCCGACCACGTCGGCGGGGGCTCACACGGCTCCCTGCATCGCTCCGATTCGCTGGCCACGCTGCTCTGGTGCGGGGACGGTCTGCCGAGGTCCGATGCCCGGCAACAGTGGTCGCTGCGGGATATCGCGCCGATGATCCGCGAGCACTTCGGGGTCACTCCACCCCCGCTGACCGCCGCGCGCTGAGTCTCTAACATGCCGCACGGCCTTCGATTAGCAGCCGGTTAAACCCCCTCCCGACTCCCCGGGGGCGCGCCATGACCACCGATACAGTCACCGAGATGCCCGTTGAAGAGATGAGCACGGCAGTCGTCGAGCTGCCGTTTCACCATCGCGTCAAGATCGGCATCTCCCGCGGTGAGAACTGGCTGCAGCTGATCCGCTTCGGCGTCGTCGGGGTCTCCGGCTACATCGTCAACCTCGCGGTGTTCGCGATCTGCGTGCACGTGCTCGCGATCGACTACCACCTCGCCTCGCCGATCGCCTACCTGGCCGGCACGGTGAACAACTTCTTCTGGAATCGCCGCTTCACCTTCGGCGACAAGCGCGACGCTCATCCGGCGAAGCAGGGGTTCAAGTTCCTGATCGTCTCGGCGGTCTCCTTCGGCGTGAATTACGGGATCCTCGTCGGGCTCGTGAGCTCGACCGGCATGGACAAGGTGCTCGCCCAGGCGATCGCCAACATCTGCGGCATCCCGGTCAACTTCGTCGGTCAGAAGTTCTGGAGCTTCAAGACGTGACGTGCGTTCGGCGGGCCGAGACGCCGACGTGTCGCTGCGGCTGACCCCGCTCGCGCGTCTCGGGCTCGGGTTCGCGCTCGTCCTCCTGTTGCTCGGGTCGGCCACGGTGGCCCGGGCCGCCACCACCCCGAGGGTGGTCACCTCCACCCGCACGGTCACCCAGATCACCCGGGTGACCACGACGACCGTCACCGCGGCGGCCGGCACCCCGGTGCTCATCACCGACAAGACCTCGCCGCCCGCGGGCTACCGGCTCACCGCCGATCAGGCGCTCGTGATCGCCGCCCGCAGCCCCGTCGTCCGGGCCGAGCTGCGCCGCCATCCCCGCCTGGAGCCCTACGAGTACACGAAGGGCGCGCCCGAGTGGCAGGTGAGCTGGTTCACCCACTCCCGCCCCCAGCGGGAGCTGCTGCAGGTCTACGTCGACGACGACACCGGCCGGGTCACCCAGGCGTGGACGGGCGTGCAGGTCGCGTGGTCGATGGCGCGGGGCTACGCCGGGGCGTTCGGGCGGGTCGTCAACGCCTGGTACCTGTGGATCCCGCTGTGCCTGGTGTTCGTCGCGCCGTTCATCCCGTGGCGCCGGCGCCCGACCCTGCAGCACCTCGATCTGCTCGTGCTGCTGTCCTTCTCGGTCTCCCTGGCGCTCTTCAACCACGCCGACATCGGGCTCTCGACCCCGCTCTTCTACCCGCCGCTCATCTATCTCTGCGGGCGGCTGCTCGCGCTCGGATTCGGTCGCGGCATCCCGCGCGAGCCGCTGCGCACGATCGTCCCCATCTCGTGGCTGGCCGGCGTCGTGGTCGTGCTCATGGGACTGCGGATCGCCCTGAACATCGTCGACTCAAACGTGATCGACGTCGGCTTCTCGGGTGTGATCGGCGCCGACAAGCTCATCCACGGGGTCGCCCTGTACGGCCATTGGCCGTCCAACGACATGTACGGGGACACCTACGGCCCGCTCACCTACCTGATGTACGTGCCGTTTCGCTGGGCGCTGGGCTGGAGCGGGCTGTGGGACTCGCTGCCCGCCGCCCACGGGGCCGCGATCTTCTTCGACGTCGCCACGCTCGTCGCGCTGTACGCGCTGGGCCGCCGCTGGCGTGACCATGCCCTCGGCGTGCTCTTCGCCTTCGCCTGGGCCGCCTACCCGTTCACGCTGTGGACGCTCTCCTCCAACACGAACGACAGCCTCGTCGCGCTCACCGTGACGTTGTCGCTGCTGGCGATCAGCTCCCCGCCCGCCCGCGGGGCGCTGGCGGCGCTGGCCGGGTTGACGAAGTTCGCCCCGCTCGTGCTCGCCCCGCTGCTGCTGCGGGGGACCGATGAACGCCCGCGCCGCCGTGCGCTTGCGCTGTACGTGGCGGCGTTCGTTCTGGTCGCGTTGCTGTGCATGCTGCCGGTGCTGCTCGACGGCTCCCTCGGGTCGTTCTGGCATGACTCCGTCAAGTACCAGTCCAGTCGCGTCACCCCGTTCTCGGTGTGGGGGCTGTGGGGTCATCTCGGCGTCCTGCAGCACGCGCTGCAGGGAGCGCTGGTGGCGCTCGCGCTGATCCTCGCCGTCAAGCCGGCCCGCCGGACCCCGGTGCAGATCGCCGCGCTGGCGGCGGCCCTGCTGATCGCGCTGCAGATGGTGACCAACTACTGGCTGTACTCCTACATCGTGTGGTTCTTCCCGGCGGCGATCGCGGCGATCCTGGCCAGCGCGCCCGCGCCCGGAGCGGCGCTCGAGGCCCAGTTTCAGGAGCTCGAGCAGCGGCGGGTGGCCTCTGGGGTCAGCCCCCCGGGAGCAGAACCGGCTCGATCGCCCGCGCCTGCCGCGACTGCGCGCTGGCGCGGATGAGGACCCCGTTGAGCCACGGGTCCTCGTCGGAGGTCTCGAAGCGCACCGGCATCTTCGTCGTCATCGCCTCCAGCGCGAGCTCGCGGCGGACGCCGATCACGCCGCCGCGCGGGCCCGTCATGCCGACGTCGGTGACGTAGGCGGTCCCGCCCGGCAGCACCCGGGCGTCCGCGGTCGGCACGTGGGTGTGGGTGCCGACGACGGCGGTCACGCGTCCGTCGAGATACCAGCCCATCCCCACCTTCTCGCTCGTGGCCTCGGCGTGGATGTCGACGAGCACGTGGTCGGCGGTGTCGCGCAGCGCGTGCAGGGCCGCGTCGGCCTCGGCGAACACCGGTCGCCCGGCGTCCATGAAGAGGTTGCCCGACAGCGAGACGACCCCGAGCGCGACCCCGCCGCGCTGGACCACGCACCAGCCGTGTCCGGGCTGGCGCTTGAGGAAGTTGGCCGGGCGCAGGATCGCCTCGTGCTCGTCGAGGTAGGGGTAGATCTCGCGCTGGCGGTAGCTGTGGTTGCCGAGCGTGATCACGTCGACGCCGGCGTCGAAGAGCTGATCGGCGAGCTTGGGAGTGATCCCGACCCCGCCGGCGATGTTCTCCCCGTTGACGATGAGGAAGTCGAAGGCGAGCTTCTCACGCAGGTCGGGCAGCAGTCCGAGCAGGGTGCGCTTGCCCAGGCCGCCGACGACATCGCCGACGAACAGGATCGTGCATGACCTGTCGGTCGCGGTCGGCGTCACGGTCACGGGAGGAATCGGGGGTGCGGCGACATAACTAGGACCAGTATGGGCCTCCCCGACGCCCACCGATTCGTGACCGGGGAGATGACCCTGCGGGCGGACGGGCTCACCAGGTCCTTCGGGTCCCGAGTCGCGCTGCGGGAGGTGAGCTTCACCCTGGCCGCCGGCGAGCTGGTCGGGATCGTGGGGCCCAACGGCGCCGGCAAGACGACGCTGCTGTCGATCCTCGCCGGGTCGCTCACGCCCGACGCGGGCACGCTCGCCTTCGGGAAGACCGCCCGCGATGGGCGGGAGGTCGGCTGGGTGCCCCAGACCCCGGCCCTCTACGCCAAGCTCACGGTCGCCGAGAACCTGCGCCTGTTCGCCCGCCTGGAGGGGGTGGCGGACATCGAGTCGACGGTGAGCCGGATGCTGTCCCAGACCGCCCTGGAGGACCGGGCGGGGGAGCCGGTGGGCCGACTCTCGGGCGGCAACCGTCAGCGCGTGAACATCGCGATCGGCCTGCTGTCCGAGCCGGCGGTGCTCCTGCTCGACGAGCCCTCGGCGGCGCTGGACCCGCGTCAGCGCGCCCGGCTGTGGGAGTTCATCACCGCGCTCGCCGGGGCCGGCACGACGATCGCCTTCTCCACCCACGACGTCTCCGAGGTCGAGCGCTTCGCCGACCGGGTGCTGCTGCTCGCCGACGGGGAGCTGTTGTTCACCGGCGCCACGGCGCAGCTCGCGGCCGCGGTCGGCCCCGCCCCCGGTGACGACCTGGAGGCGGCGCTGCTGCGCTTCCTCGGGGAGCGCGGGCACTGATGGCGGGGGGAGGGTGCTGAGATCGCGATGCGCTGGCTGCTGATCAAGGACCTGCAGATCCTGCGCCGCTCGCCGCTGCTGTGCGGCCTGCTCGTGGTCTATCCGATCGCGATCGCGCTCATGATCGGCGCCGCGCTCTCCCGCCCCCCGAGCAAGCCGACCGTTGCCTTCTACGACGCGGTGCCGGCGGGCCACGGCACGATCGCGATCGGCTCCCAGCACCTGGACATCGCCGGCTACGCCTCCCAGCTGCTCGGATCGGTGCACGCGCTGCGTGCCCGGTCGGCTGCGGAGGCGGTGGGGGATGTGCGTCGCGGCCGGGCGCTCGCGGCGGTGATCATCCCCGCCGACCTGCCGGCGCAGATCCAGTCGCTGATCACCCAGGGCGTCGGGCGCCCGACCGTCCGGGTGGTCGTCAACACCGCCAACCCGCTCGAGCGGCGCTACGTCGCCGACGCGCTCGCCGCGCGGGAGGCCTCCGTCCAGTCGGATGTCTCGCGCCAGATCCTCACCGCGACCGTCGCCGACCTGCAGCGGGTGCTCTCGGGCGGCTCGGTGACGATCGTGGGCCAGTCGGTCCACCTGCTCGGCCTGCGGAACACCAAGGCGATCGTCGACGGCACGATCGCGTCGCTGCCCGCCCGCTCGTCGCTGCGGGTCGCTCTCGGGCAGGTGTCGTCGTTCGCCGCCACGGCGATCGCCGGCCTCAGCTTCGCCGAGCCCGTGCTGGGTCTGATCGGATCGCCGCTGACGGTGAGTCAGACGAACCTCGCGGGGGCGGGCACGCCGACCGACGCCTACGCGGCGGCGACCGCGGTGGTCGTGTCGCTCATGTTCGTCGCGATGCTGCTGGCGGCCGGACTGCTCGCGCTGGAGCGCTCCGAGCACACCTGGGGGCGGCTCGTGCCGGGGCTCGTGTCACCCGAGCGCGTGCTCGGCGAGAAGACGGTGCTGGCGGGCGCGCTCGCCGCGACGGTCGGGGTGGTGCTCGCCGGCTGCGTGGCCGCGTTCGTGCCCCTCGACTGGGCGCGCTTTGCGCTGTGGGTGCTCGCGATCGGGTTCGGCGCCGTCGCCTTCGCCGGACTCGGGGTGGCGATCGGCGCGGTCGCACGGGAGCTCTCGGCGGCGTCGCTGATGGCGTTCCTCGTCTCGCTGCCCGTCGCGTTCGTCGCCCTCGTGCCGGCCGGCGCGGTGAGCGGCGCGGTGGGCTCGCTGCTCGACGTGGTCGCGTTCGCGTTCCCGTTTCGCGCCACCCTGTCGGCGGCCCAGAACGCGTTCGCCGCCACGCCGCCCGGGATCGGTCTGGCGCTCGTCCACCTCGCGCTGCTCACCGCCGTCTACCTGGCGATCGCCCGGGTGGCGGTGGTGGCGCAGCGGTTCGCCTGAACGGAAGGCCTCAGCGCTGGCCGGTGGTGCGCACGAACCCGTACGCGCACAATGCCGCGATGATGAGCAGCAGGATCGGCAGCGTGGCGCCGATCACCCCGACGATCGACAGCAGCAGGGTGACGACACCGGCGACACCGGTGACCGAGCCCGTCTGGATCAGACGGTAGGCCCGCTTCTCCCGCACGCTGCGGGAGGTCCGGCGATCAAGGTTGCTCATATGGCTCAGGGTACCGGGGAGAGGTAGCGTGTCGAGCCATGCTCGCCCCCACCGCTCATCACCTGCTGCTCTACACCTACGTCGAGGACATGGCCCAGCGCCGGGGCCCGCACCGCGACGCCCACCTCGCGCACATCGCCGCCGAGCAGGCGGCAGGTCGGATCGTCATGGCCGGCGCGACCGGCGACCCCGTCTCGGGCGGGGCGATGGCTTGGGCCGGTGTGACGCCGGAGCACATCGAGGCGTTCGTCGCCGCCGACCCCTACAACGCCGCCGGCCTCATCACCGGTTACCGGATCGATCCCTGGATGATCGTCTGAGCCCAGGCGCACCGTGGCGCCGTCCCCCGGATGATCCGGGCGGCGCCGACTCCGACGAAAAACGCCCAGCTCGGCGGCGAACGCCCGCCGTTATCCTCGATTGAAGTCATGTCGTTCCCCCAGACCCGTCTGCGCCGCCTGCGGGCCACCCACGCGCTCCGCGGCCTGGTGCGTGAGACCCGTCTGCACCCGGCCGACTTCGTGTACCCGATGTTCGTCGCCCACGGCCTCGATCGCCGGGAGCCGATCGCCTCGATGCCCGGCATCGACCAGCTGTCGATCGCCCACGCGGTTCAGGAGGCGGGGGAGGCCCACGCGCTCGGGATCCCCGCGGTGCTGTTGTTCGGGCTGCCCGCCACCAAGGACGAGCACGGCTCCGGCGCGTGGGACGACGAGGGCATCATCCAGCTCGCCACCCGCGCGATCAAGGAGGCCCACCCGGATCTGCTCGTGATCACCGACCTGTGCCTGTGTGAGTACACGAGCCATGGCCACTGCGGCGTGCTCACCCAGGGCG
>CAZZWJ010000008.1:0-25013 GCA_964657875.1 uncultured Solirubrobacteraceae bacterium | reverse complement strand
GGCCTTGCGCATGTCGGCGATCACGACCCTGTGACCGTCCTGGGCGAGCCCGGTGGCGATCGCGGCACCGATACCCCGGCCGCCGCCGGTGACGAGTGCGACCCGTCCGCTTGCGTTCAGATTCATGGCTCGCACCGTACCAGAGGGTTAACGTGCGTTAGCGCGACGGATCCGGCGACGTTGTGGACTCCTATGAAGACGTCGGCCGCCGTCCGCTGGAGCACCGGACGCGCCCCCTGACGGGTCCCGGTTGGTAGCCTGTCGGGCTTGACCCGGGAGCGGCAGATCCTCGAGGCGGCGGCGGCCTTGTTCTACGACAAGGGGTTTCACGGCGTCGGCGTCGACGAGATCGGCCAGCGGGTCGGCGTCAGCGGCCCGGCGCTGTACCGACACTTCGCGGGCAAGGACCAGATCCTGGCCAGCCTGTTCTCCGAGACGATGGACGAGCTGATCTCGGCCACCGCGGTCGTCTACACCGACCCGGAGCGCGACCTCGAGCGTCTCGTTCGCCACCATGTCGATTTCGCGATCGAGCAGCGCCACCTGATCAACGTCTACCAGCGTGAGGAGAAGTCGCTGGTCGAGCCGTGGCGCAAGCACTTCCAGCGCCGGCAGCGGATCTACGCGTCACGCTGGGAGGACGCGCTGCGCCGGTGCTTCCCCGACGCCGACGACGACCAGATCGCCGCGGCCGCCCAGGCCGCGATCGGGATGATCCATTCGGTCGCCCACTGGCCCCGGGCCGCGCGCGCCGCCGACGAGCTCGGTGACCTGCTGTTCGGCCTCGTGCGCCAGGGCCTGACGGCCCTCTCGGCCCGCTCGGATGATCCCGAACAGACCGGGACCGCGCAGGTCGCCTGACGATTGTCGCCGCCCCCAGTCGGGCGGCCCGCATCGTGAACGTCCGTTAACCGCCACTGGTAGGCTGCGCCGATGGACTTCCGAGACTCGCCGCAGGATGCCGAGTTCCGCCTGCGGGCCCGGCGCGCGCTGGAGGGCGCGGTGGCTCAGCTGCCGGGTCCCGAGCCCGACACGACCGAGGCCAAGCTCCCCTACTTCCAGCAGTTCACGACGCTCATCGAGGCTGCCGGGTTCGCCGGCCTCGCCTGGCCGCAGGAGTACGGCGGTCAGGACGCGTCGCTCACCGAACAGGCGATCTACCTCGAGGAATATGACCGCGCGGGCGCCCCGGACCGCCTCAACACGCTCGGCGAGGGGCTGGCCGGCCCGACGATCATCGATTTCGGCTCCGAGGACCACAAACGGCGGTTCCTCACCCCGATCCTCAGCGGCCAGGAGATCTGGTGCCAGCTGTTCTCCGAGCCCGGCGCCGGCTCCGACCTCGCCTCGGTGGAGACCAAGGCGCAGCCGACCGACGGCGGCTGGCGGATCACCGGCCAGAAGGTGTGGACCAGCCGCGCCCAGATCGCGGCCCACGGGATGCTGCTCGCCCGCACCGGCGGCGGGCCGCGCCACCGGGGGCTCACCTACTTCCTGCTGCCGATGGACACCCCCGGGGTGACGATCCGTCCGCTGCGCCACATGCTCGGCGAGGCCGAGTTCAACGAGGTGTTCCTCGACGACGTCGAGGTCGGCGACGACCTGCGGATCGGTGAGGTCGACGGTGGCTGGCGCGTGGCGATGGCGACGCTCTCCTATGAACGGGTCGCGCTGGCGACCGGGCGGGTGAACATCCGCCGGTGGATGGAGCGACTGGTCGAGCTCGTGCGCACCGGTGAGGACGCCGAAGGGCGGCCGCTGGGCGAGGATCCGTCGCTGCGTCGCCGGATCGCGGATCTCCATGCCCGCGCCCAGATCCAACGGGTCAACGGCCTGCGGGCCCTCGCCTCGCTGGAGAGCGGCACCCCGGGACCCGAGACCTCGATCGGCAAGCTGTGGGCGGCCCCGCTCGTCGAGGACCTCGCCGACCTGGCGGTCTCGCTCGCCGGCCTGGACGGCCAGCGCGAGGACGACGACGAGCTCGACCCGTGGCTGCGTCTCGCCTACCAGGCGCGCGGCACCTCGATCGCCGGGGGCACGACGTTCATTCAGCGCAACATCGTCGCCGAACGCGTGCTCGGTCTCCCCCGCGCGTGACCGCCGGGAGTCAGCCGCTCGCCGGGACCGTCGTCCTGATCACCGGCGCGTCGAGCGGGATCGGACGCGCGACCGCGCTCACCCTCGCCGCGTCGGGTCCACGCCTGGCGCTCGTGGCCCGACGCCGTGACCGCCTCCAGCAGCTCGCCGACGAGCTGGGCCCCCTCGGCTGCGAAGCGCTCGTGATCGAGGCTGACATCACCGACCGCGAGTCCGCGCTGGCGGCCGTGGCCACGACGGTGCGTGAGCTCGGCCGGCTCGACGTCCTCGTCAACAACGCCGGCGTGATGCTCAACGGACCGGTGCTCGACGCCCCGCTGGAGGAGTGGGAGCGGATGGTCGCGCTCAACGTCTCGGCGTTGCTGTACGTCACCCACGCGGCCCTGCCGCACCTGGTGAGCGCCGCCGACTCCGAGCCCCGTCGGGTGGCCGACATCGTCAACGTCAGCTCGATCGCGGGACGCAAGCCCAACGCCGGCTCGGCGGTCTACAACCTCACCAAGGCGGGCCTGGGCGCGATGGCCGAGGCGATGCGCCAGGAGCTCGCCGGGCGGCGGGTGCGGGTCTCCCTGGTGGAGCCGGGCGCCACCGAGACCGAGCTCTTCACGCACAACCGGCAGGAGATCCAGGACATGATGGCCAGCCGGCTCGGCGGCTTTCAGCGACTCGACGCGCAGGACATCGCCGGTGCGATCGAGTACATCGTCACCCGCCCGGCGCACGCCGCGGTCAACGAGGTGCTGTTTCGCCCCACCGGTCAGGTGCTGTAGCCGCGTCCGCCTTGAAGGGGCGGGCGGCGGGGACCTAGACGGCCTGGGCGGGGGTCGCGGCCGGGCTCAACGTGGCCCGCATCTGCTCGAGGATCGTGATCTGGGCGTGCTCCTGGGCGGTCGGGTCCAGACCCCAGGCGGGACCGGTGAGATCCAGGTGGTCGTAGTCGGCCGCGTGGCGGGCGACGGCCTCGACCAGCTCGCCGGGTCGGCAGGCGACGGCGATCAGGTCGATCGCCGCCTCGGGGACCGCGGCGAGCAACGCCTCGGTGTCGCGGGCCCGGGCCGCCTCACGGATCAACCGCTGCTGTGCAGACCAGCCGTGCATCTCGAACAAGCGGTCATAGACACGGGAGGCGGCGTACTGGGCGATCGAGAACGCGATCTCACGCCGCGCCTGCTCGACGTCATCGTGGACGGCGCACATGAGGATGCCGATCAGCGCCACGTCGCCCGGGTCACGGCCGGTCTTCGCCGCGCCGGTGGCGATCTCGGGGCGGATGACCTCGTCGACGTAGAGCTTGGTGAACATCGGGTGTCCGATCAGCCCGTCGGCGACTCGGCCGGCCACCTGGACCATGCGCGGGTTGACGCCCGCCACATGGATCGGCAGGTGCTCGCGCAGCGGCGGCGGAGTGTCGGATGTCGGGCGCAGCGCGACCCGATAGAACCGGCCCGCGTGATCGACGGGACCCCGGTCCAGACGCCACAGCTTGCGCAGCACGACGACCAGCTCCTCCATGCGCACCGCCGGCGCCGAGCCGTCGACGCCGTGCCAGTCCTCCATCATCCGCGTCGTGCCGTTGCCGAGACCGAGCACGAGACGCCCACCCGACAGCTCATCGAGGTCCCGGGCCTCGGCGGCCCACACCAGCGGCGTGCGCCCGACTCCGTAGGCGATCGACGAGCCGATCCCGACCCGCTCGGTGGCGCCGGCGAGCGAGGCCATGAGGATCGTCGAGGAGCGGTTGTAGAGCTCGGAGGTCCAGACCGTGCCGAAGCCGGCGTCCTGAGCGGCCGCGGCGATCTCGCCGCCGCGCCGGAACCGCTCGGGTCCGGAGCCGGAGTTGAGGATCGTCAGTCCGTAGCGTCCCGGCGGGGCGTAGGGGGCGGTCATGGCGCTCACCCTAGGTGGCGCTGCTCAGACGGCGACGCCGGTCGGCGGCCGGCGGTTGGAGGTCATGACAGGACCGTAGGTGACGGTCGCCACCGAACACGGCTTGCCGTCTTCCCGCACGCAGCGCACCTGCACCACCGCCAGCTTGCGGCCTCGATAGAGCGTCTCGGTCGGTAGGCGCAGCGTGTCCCCCATCGTGCCGGCGCGCAGATAGGACACGTGCACCGAGGACGGCGTCAACCCCGCCCGCGCGGCGTCGATCGCCCGCGAGGCGGCCAGCTCGGCGACGCAGAACTGGATGCCGCCGTGCAGGATTCCCCCCGGATTCGACAGCGCCGGGGTGATCATGAGCGTGAGCAGCGTGTCGTCGTCGGCCGCGGTGCCCACGCCGAGCAGGTCGGCGATCCCCCGGCCGGCGGCGGCGCGCTCGATCTCCGCCGGGAGCGGACGCAGGACCGGGGCGCCGGGCGCAAACCGCGTCCGTTGGGTGCCGGCGGCGATCAGCGTCCCGTCGGGACCGTGGACCGTCCCGGTGGCCAGCGCGCTCACCGCGTCGTTGTGGACGCTGGCGCCGCGCGCCGTCAACCGCGAGCCGTCGGCGGGCACGGGGGCTCCGAACCCGACCGTCATCTCGGTCGACACTCCCCACAGTCCCGGCGGAGCGCAGGCGACCGCGCCCCCGCCCCAGACGACATCTGCGAGCACACCGAGCGTGCCCGGTGCCGGCGCGCCGTCGGGGCCGACCGTCCAGGGGCCGGTGAGCATCGCGCCGACGGCATCGCCGGCGTCACCGCCGACATCGAAGACGCGCAGCAGCGTCTCGGGGCCGCCCGGGAAGTACGGGACCTCCCGCCGGGCCTCGCCGGCGGTCCTCACCGCATTCGCCTCGACGCGGCTCACGCCGGTCCCGGCGCCGTTCCCACCGAGCTCACGCCGGCGCAGGCGTCGCGCGACCGACCGCGCCCGAGGCCGTGAGCGCCTCGATTCGGTCAGCCGGCAGGCCCCAGTCGCTGAGCGCCTCACCCGTGTGCTCCCCGGGGAGCGGCGGCGGGTAGGAGAGCTCGGCCGGCGTGCGGGAGAAGCGCGGTACGGGCGCCGGCTGCAGGACGCCGTCGCGGCGCACGAAGCTCGCACGCGCCATCAGGTGCGCGTCCTGCTCGAGATCCTCGACGCCGACGACCGCCGCCACGCACGCCTCGACGCCCTCGGCGCGCGCCAGCCAGTCGGCGAGCGTACGCCGGGCCACCGCGGCCGCGAACACCGGCTTCATCTCCGGCCACCGCGCGCGGTCGTTCTGCTCGGGCAGTGACGCGGGATCGAGCTCGAGCAGCGCGAGCAGGTTGGCGTAGAAGTGCGGCTCCATCGCGGCGACCGTGAGGTAGCGCCCATCGGCGGTCTCGTAGGCGTCATAGAACGGGGCCCCGCTGTCGACGATGTTCGTCCCCCGTTCGGGCGACCACATGTCGTGCTGGAGGTAGCCGTAGAAGGCGGTGGCGAGTGTCGCCGATCCCTCGACCATCGCGGCGTCGATCACCTGTCCGGCGCCCGAGCTGCCGCGCTCGATGATCGCGGCGAGGATCCCCAGGGCGAGGATCAGCCCGCCGCCGCCGAAGTCCCCGGCGAGCGACAGCGGCGGCGTCGGCGGCTCACCGGCCCGGCCGATCATCCCCAGCACCCCGCTCTGGGCGATGTAGTTGAGGTCGTGGCCGACGGCTTGAGCCATCGGCCCGTCCTGCCCGTAGCCGGTCATCCGGCCGTAGACGAGGCGCGGGTTGCGGGCCAGGCATTCCTCAGGCCCGATCCCGAGTCGCTCGCACACCCCGGGCCGGAAACCCTCGAAGAAGGCGTCGGCCCCCGCGACGAGATCGAGGATCACCCCGGCCCCGTCGGGATGCTTGAGATCGACCGCCACCGAACGGCGGCCGCGGTGCATCAGCTCGGCGCGCGGGTCGTCGTTGGGTCCGACCAGGCCCCCGCCCGACGCCCGGTCGACGCGCAGCACCTCGGCGCCGAGATCGGCGAGCACCATTCCGCAGAACGGACCCGGGCCGATCGAGCCGAGCTCCACGATCCGTATCCCGGCGAGTGGTCCGGTGCCCATCCTCAGCTCCTCAGTCGTAGTAGACGACGACCGACTCGGCCACGCAGGCCGGCTTGGTCTGTCCCTCGATCTCGAAGGTCTGCGTCACGTGACCACGGAGCCCGCCGTCGATCTCGTCGGTGGCGGTCAGCCGCGCGCGCATGCGCACGCGCGAGCCGACGGGGACCGGCGAGATGAACCGCACCCTGTCGAAGCCGTAGTTGAGCGCAAGCGACGTGCCGGTCATCCCGAACAGCTCATAGAGGAACTTCGGTCCCAGCGACAGGGTGAACAGGCCATGGGCGATCGTCACTCCGAACGGGGTCTGCGCCGCGCGCTCGGGGTTGACGTGGATCTGCTCGTAGTCGTCGGTGGCCGCGGCGAAGGCATTGATCCGGTCCTGGGTGATCTCATACCAGTCGCTGACCCCCAGCTCCTCGCCGACGCGTCCCCGCAGCCCGGCGGTGCCCTCGATCGTCTGCATGGTGATCAGCCTACGGAGGGTCCGGACGGCCGGAGCGCGGCGCCCGCGCGGGGTTTGGAGGCGTCCACAGCGACGGCGGCCGTGATCAGACCATCGTCGAGCCGCCGTTGACCCCGAGCACCTGACCGGTGATGAAGCGCGCCTCCTCGGAGGCCAGGAACGCGACCGCCGAGGCGACCTCGTCCAGCGCGGCGGGGCGGCCGATCGGGATGATCCGGGTGAACGCCTCGCCGAGTGACGGGTCGTCGGCCATGATCTGCGCGAGCTCCGGAGTGGCGGTCGCACACGGGGCGACGGTGTTGACGGTGATCCCGTCGCGGGCGAACTCGCGGGCCAGGCCGCGGGCGAACGCGTGCACGCCGCCCTTGGCCGCGTTGTAGACGGCGTGGTTCTCCAGACCGTTGCGCACCGAGTCGGCGCCGGTGAAGACGATCCGTCCGTAGCCGGCGTCCTTCATCACCGGCAGCGCCGCCAGCGTGCAGCGCATCGCCGACCAGAGGTTACGGTCGAGCGTCGCCTGGAGCGTCGCCTCGGTCTGCTCGAGGGTCGGGCGGATGATCCCGCCGCCGGCGTTGTTGACGAGCACGTCGAGGCGGCCGAAGCGCTCGCGGCAGGCGGCCACGAGCTGCGCGGCGGGCGCCCGGTCGCTCAGGTCCCCGGCGACGGTGATCGCCTCCCGGCCGGTGCGATCGCGCAGCGTCTGCGCGGTCGCCGCCAGCGCCTGGGGATCGAGGTCGGCCAGGGCCACTTCGGCCCCCTCGGCGCCGAGCCGTCCCGCGATCTCGGCGCCGATCGCCCCGCCGGCCCCGGTGACGATCGCCACCCGGCCGGTGAAGCGCTCCAGCGCGGGCATCAGACCGCGGCGGTCTGCTTGGCGGGCCCGAGCCCCTTGAGGAACTCCGGCGGCGGCAACGGGCCCCAGACGTTCCAGGTCGTGGGCACCGCCGGGTCGAACACCCGCGGCACGTGACCGGCGTCGTCGTAGATGAGCTTGACGCCGGCCATCCACTCGATCCGGTTGCCGTCATCGTCGTCGAAGTACATGAAGTAGTTCTGGCTCGGCGCGTGGCGCCCCGGGCCCCATCCGACCTGGACGCCGTTGGCGGCGAGGATGTCGGCCTGATCGCAGAACCCCTCCCATGAGGGGACCTCGTAGGCGACGTGGTGGATCGTCGGGAGATCGCGGGGCTCGGCGACGAACACGAGCGCGTGATGGTCGGGGTTGCAGCGCAGGAACACGACCTGCTCGCCGATCCAGTCGGTCAGCCGGAAGCCGATGTGCGTGGTGTAGAAGTCGACCAGGCCCTTCAGGTCAGACGCCTTGACGCCGACGTGCCCGATCTTGCGCGGGCGGAACACGCGCGAGCCGACCGGCACCGCCTCGGAGCTCTGCGCGCCGGAGACGAGGCGGATCGTGTTGCCCTCGGGATCGGAGAACGCAACCGCCGCGGCGTAGCCGGGCGACTGGACCTCGGTCACCGTCACCTCACCGGTGGCGCGCAGGACGACGCCCGCGGCGGCGGCGTCGGCGACCTCGAACGCGGCATGGTCGAGCTGCTGGTCACCCTCATGGAGCTCCAGGCAGTGGGGGTGAGCGTCGGTGGTGAGGCGGATCGCGCCGTCGGGGCTCTGGGAGGGGGTGCGCACCAACCCGACGTTGCGTTCGTAGTAGACGGCGAGTCGCTCCGGGTCGGGACTGCGCAGCGCCACGTGGGCGAGGCGCAGCAGACCGAGGTCGGGGGTGTCGGGCATGAGGGCCTCCTGGGTGGCGTTAGAGGATGATGCTGACGGTGCCGTGGGGGCGCAGCGCCTCGGTGGCCAGCGTGACCCACTTCTCGCGGATCCGGAAGCCCTCCGGTCCGGGGATCAGCGTGTGGCGCGCGGTGCCGACGAGGACCTGCTCCTCGCCCTTGCGATAGCGGTAGACGGCGAACAGCGAAGAGCTCTTCACCTCATCCTCGCCGGCGGCGGTGACCCGCACGTTGGTGATCAGATGACGGGTGCGTGACCACGGGAACTCGCGGTAGGCGCGGGCGCTGTTGAGGCGCTCGACGCGACCGCGCAGCCGCGCGAGGTCATCATCGATCAGGCCGAGCGTCGCGGCCGGATCGCCGTCCGGCAGGTCGGTGGCCGGCAGCACGTAGCGGCAGTCGTCGGTGTACAGATCAAGCCAGTCGTGCAGCTGCCACGCGTCCAGGAGGGCGGCCTCGTGATAGAGGAAGTCCTCGACTTCGAGGCGGCGCAGCAGCGCATCGGCAGATCGAGCGTCGGCGGCCATCGACGCCTCACACCCCGGCGGTGGCCGCCGGAGCCTGGCGGCGGGCCTCCTCGTGGACTCCGTGCCCCTCGCCGTGGAGGTTCGAATGCCACTCGCGCCAGAACGCCCGCATCTGAACCTCGTCGACGGTCCCCGGGTCGCGATGCATGCCGCGCGAGATGTCGGAGTAGTCCTCGGCGGTGGCGGCGAACCCCTCCTGACACGCCTCGAGCGCCTCGACGTCGTCCGGGGTGGCCAGCCCGCCGGGGCCGAGGAACAGGTTGAAGCCCTCGAGGCGGCGCTTGATCCAGTGGGCCGGCTCCTCGCGGGGGGCCAGCGCCCAGCCGGTGAGCTCCATGTAGTCCGGCGCCGACGGCCAGATCGAGCGGACGGTGAGGCCGGCGACGTCGAGGATCAGCAGGTTGGGATAGATGAACAGGTTGCGACACGTCTCGGCCATCCGCCGGCCGCGCTCGACACCGTGACGCCGGTCGAGATCGGCGCGGCGAGCCGCGATCTCCTCCTTGGCGTCCTCACCGAACATCGGGTGCCAGCGGGCGGTGACCCGCGGAAACGGCGCCGGGTAGTCGACGACCGCATGGCCGTTGCCGAGGTCATAGCCGCGGGCGGCCGAGGTCTTCAGCAGCTTGGCGCCGTCATCGTCGCCCTGACTGGCCAGGAACGCGAAGTAGGTCTGGTGCAGCGGTGCCCCGTGGTAGCCGTCGATGCTGTTCTCGACCATCAGCTTCCAGTTCGCCTTGCAGGCGTACTTGTGGGTGCCGGGCAGGATGCGCATCCCCTCGGCGGCCTGGTCGGCGACGAGGTCGATGTACTCCTTGGCGCCCGCCAGGTAGTCCGACAGCGACTCGATCGCGGGGTCGAAGGAGACGAACCAGAAATCGCGGTAGCACTCCAGCCGCGCGACCTCGCGCAACCGCAGCGCGTCGAAGTCGACGCCCTCGGCGTAACCCTCCTTGTCGGGCACCCCGACGAGCTCGCCCTCGGTGTTGAACGTCCACGCGTGGTAGAAGCACTGAAACGACTTGGCGTTGCCCGAGTCCTGCCGGCAGACACGCGCGCCGCGGTGGGTGCAGGAGTTGTAGAGCACGCGCACTCCGCCGTCGCGGCCGCGCACGAACACGAGCGGCCGACCGGCGATCTGCCGGCGCTGGTAGTCGCCGGGCTCGGCGATCTCGGAGTCGTGGCCGACGTACAGCCATGCGTGGTCGAAGATCCGCTCGCGCTCGGCGCGCCAGATCCGGTTGGAGGTCATCGCCGTGCGCTTGACGCGGAACATTCCGCGCTCACGGTCATCGACGATGAGGGGGTCATCCCCGTACGCGCTCTGCACTCCCACGATGCGCAGTCAACGGCCGCCGGCTGCAACGGTCAAATGCCGGCACCCGCCGGCTTGTCACATTCTCCAAGCCGGCCCGGGAGCGCTCGGTTAACGGTCGTTAAGATCTCGCGCCATGAGGGTCGAGCTCTCCGACGAGCAGGAGTTCCTGCGCGAGGCGGTCGCCGGCGCGCTGGCCCGAGAGGCGACCCCCGCCCGGGTCCGCGAGTGGGCCGACGCCCGAGACACCGGCGCGGCTGACGAGCTCGCGGTTCGCCAGGGCTGGACCGGAATCGGCCTCGCCGAGGAGCTCGGCGGTCAGGGTGGCGGGGTCATCGAACTGGCGGTGATGGCCGAGGAGCTGGGACGCACCGCGACGCCGTGGGACCGCCTGCTGGGGTCCGCGCTCGCGCTCCAGGCGCTTGCCGGAAGCGCTCAGGACGCGGGGCGCGAGCTGGCCGCGGCGGTCGCCGAGGGCGAGCGCGCGGCGGTGCTGTGCCTCGACGGACGCCGGCTGCCGGCCCCATGGCCCGAGTCGGTGCTGCAGGGCGACACGCTGACGCTGAGCGCCGACTACGTACCCGGCGCCGCGGGGGCGGACCTCATCGTCCCGGTCGCCGTCGACGACGGGGTGCGACTCCTCGCCGTGGCGGGCGGTCAGGCGACGGTCACCCCCCGGGCGCTCGTCGACCACACCCGTTCGCTGGCGGCGGTGCAGTGTCGCGAGACCGCCACCACCGGTCTGGGGACGGTCTCGACCGAGGAATTCGCCCGCGCCACCGCCACCGCCGCGGTGCTCGTCGCCGCCGACGCCCTCGGCGCGGCCGCCCAGCTCTTGGAGAGCACGGTCGCCTACGTCGGCGACCGCCGCCAGTTCGGGGTCGCCGTCGGTTCCTTTCAAGCGGTCAAGCACGCCGCGGCGATGATGCTCGTCGACGTCGAGGCCGCCCGCTCGGCGGTGCGCTACGCCTCCTGGGCGGTCGACAGCGCCACCGAGGATGCCGGCGCGTGGGCCTCGATCGCCAAGCTCCACGCCTGCGGCTCGGCCCCCCACGTCGCCGATAAGGCGCTGTTCCTGCACGGAGCGATCGGCTACACGTGGGAGCACGATCTCCAGTTTCAGTTCAAGCGCACCAAGAGCGACGAGCCGCTGTTCGGGGATCCCGACGCCCACCGGGACCGGCTCGCCGACGGGCTGGCGCTCGTGCCTGCCCTCGCCCCGACCGGATGAGGGCGGTCCGGCTCGAGCGGTTCGGCGCTCCCGACGCGCTCACGCTGCTGGACGTCCCCGATCCCCGGCCCCACGAGGGCTGGGCGACCGTCGAGCTGCGCGCCGCCGGCCTCAACTGGCACGACGTGCTCGTGCGTCGGGGCGTGTACCCGTCCCCGCTGCCGTTGACCCCGGGCGGCGACGGCGCCGGGGTCCGCCGTGACACCGGGGAGCCGGTGATCATCCTGCCGTCGCTGCGCTGGGGCGACGACGAGCGCTTCCCGGCACCGGGGTTCGAGATCCTCGGCGACGTCACCGACGGCACCTACGCGGAGCTCGTCGCCGTCCCCGAGGAGAACCTGTTCGCCAAGCCGGCGGACTGGGCGTGGCCGGAGGCGGCGGCGCTCGGATTGGCCGGCGTCACCGCCTACCGCGCGCTGTTCTCCCGCGGTGGCCTGCGCGCCGGCGAGACGGTCCTCGTGCTCGGGGCCGCCAGCGGGGTCTCGACGATCGCGGTGTCGCTGGCGGTGATCGCCGGCGCGCGGGTGCTCGTCACCTCCTCAGAGCAGTCGAAGATCGATCGCGGGGTCGCGCTCGGCGCCGAGGGTGGGGTGCTCTACACCGACGCCGCCTGGCCGCAAGCGCTGCGGGAGATGGCCGGTGAGCGCGGAGTCGATCTCGTGATCGATTCCGCGGGCACGTGGGCCGAGTCGCTCTCCGTGCTCAACCGCGGCGGGCGCCTCGTCTCCTTCGGGGTCAGCGCCGGCGAGCGCGCCGAGGTGCCGGTACGCCCGTTCTACTTCGGTCAGCAGACCGTCCTGGGCACGACGATGGGCAGCCCTCGGGACTTCGCGGGACTGTTGAACCTGATCGCCCGCCGCCCCGCGTGGCGGCCGGTGGTCGACACGGTGGCGCCGCTCGCGGAGGCGGCACGGCTGCACGCCGAGATGGAGCGCCACCGACATTTCGGAAAACTCGTGCTGTCGATGGAGGCGGGCTCGTGAGATTCACCCCTGAACAGACGCAGTTCGCGCAGGCCGTACGGGACTTCTGCGCCCAGGAGTGCGGCACCCCGGCCCAGCGGCGGGCGTGGACGAGCGACGGCGCCGAGCACACCAGCCGTGACCTGGTCGAGCGCTTCGCGGGGCTGCAATGGCTCGGCGTCTCGGTTCCCGAGGCCTACGGGGGCGCCGGGGCCGGGATGATCGAGGAGTGCATCTTCCTGGAGGAGACCTGTCGGGGGCTGGCCCCGATCGACGCCTACTCGACGGCCCTGACCGCCGGCGCCACCTACCTGCGCTGGGGCACCGAGGAGCAGAAGCACGAGATCATGGGCGGGATCTGCCGGGGCCGTCTGGAGGCGATCGGACTGTCGGAGCCGGGCGCCGGCTCCGATCTCGGCGCGGCCCGCTGCGCGGCGCGGCGCGATGGCGACGGGTACGTCATCAACGGGCAGAAGACGTGGACCTCGGCGGCTCACATCGCCGACCACGTGCTCACCTTCACCCGCACGGATCCGAGCGCCGGCAAGCACCACGGGCTGACCATGCTGATCGTGCCCACCGACGCCCCCGGGGTCGAGATCCGGGGGATCGACACGATGGACGGCCGCGTCGTCAACGACGTGTTCTTCACCGACGTGCGGGTCCCCGCGTCGGCCGTCGTCGGACAGGAGGGGATGGCCTGGCAGCAGCTGATGCGAGGACTGTCGATCGAGCGCCTGATCATCGCCGCGATGTCGCTCGGGTCCGCGGAGCGCGCGCTGGCGGACACGATCGGATACGTGACCGAGCGTGAGCAGTTCGGCCGCTCGATCTCGAGCTTCCAGGCGGTCCGCCACCGGATCGCCGATCTGGCGACCGAGATCGCCTGCTGCCACTCCCTCGTCTACGACCTCGCCGAGCGCGTCGACGCCGGCGAGGAGGGCGAGCTCTCCACCCTGTCCTCGATGGCCAAGCTGAAGTGCACCGCGACGGCCAAGCAGACGACGCTCGAGGGCATGCAGCTGATGGGCGGCTACGGCTACGCCCGCGAGTACGGGATGGAGCAGCAGGTGCGCGCCGCGCTCGCGCCGCCGATCTACGGCGGGTCCAACGAGATCCAGCGCGAGATCATCGCCAAGAACCTGGGGCTCTGAAGCGCCGGGCGCAGCGCGGGCACGGGTCCCCCCCTCGACGCGGGGATGCGGGGTCAGCCACCCATGATCAGCCCGCCGTCGACGCACAGCACCTGCCCGGTGATGTAGGAGGCATCGTCGGAGGCCATGAACGCGAACGCGCCGGCGATCTCGTCGGGCTCGGCCCAGCGCCCGAGCGGCACCCGCTCGAGCTGTTTCTCGGCGAAGCGGGGATCGGTGCGAACCGTCTCGGTCATCGCGGTGGCGGCCAGCGGGGCGATCACGTTGGCGGTGATCCGCTTCCGGGCCAGCTCCCGGGCCAGGGACTTGGTGAAGGCGACGATCGCTCCCTTGGCCGCGGCGTAGTTGGCCTGGCCGATGGTGCCGATCAGGCCGGCCGCCGAGGTCGAGTTGATGATCCGGCCGGTGCCGTCATCGGGCAACTTGGCCAGGGCCTCCTGGGAGACGTGGTAGGTGCCCATCAGGTGGACATCGAGCACGGCGCGGAACTTGTCCTCGTCGAGCTTTGCGAACATCGCCGGGCGGATGATCCCGGCATTGTTGACGACGATATGGAGCGTCTCGCCGAGACTCGTCGCCGCGGTGATCGCCGACTGCACCTGAGCGCGGTCGCCAACGTCGCAGGCCACCCCGGTCGCCCGCCCGCCCGCCGCGGCGATCTCGCTCGCCACCGCGTGAGCGGCGCCTTCGTCACGGTCGAGCACCGCGACCGCCACACCCTCGGCCCCCAGCCGTCGCGCGACCGCGGCGCCGATCCCCGCGCCGGCTCCGGTGACCAGCGCGACGCGGCCGTCGAGCCCGCGCATCAGTAGGACCTCGGCAGGCCCATCACGTGCTCGGCCACGTAGTTGAGCACCATCTCGTTGGAGATCGGCGCGATCCGGTTCAGGCGCGCCTCGCGGAAGTAACGCTCGACGTGATATTCGGCGGCGTAGCCGAATCCGCCGTGGATCTGGACGGCGCGGTCAGCGGCGGCGAAGGCGGCGTTGGAACACAGGTACTTGCACATGTTCGACTCCCGGCCGCATGGCTTGCCGGAGTCATAGAGCCAGGCGGCCTTGCGGGCCATGAGGACCGCGGCGTCCAGCTGGGTGAGGGCGTCGGCGAGCGGGAAGGCGAGCCCCTGGTTCTGGCCGACCGGGCGTCCGAACACGACCCGCTCGTTGCCGTAGGCGACCGCGCGCTTGAGTGCGGCGTAACCGGTGCCCGCCGACTCGACGGCCACGAGGATGCGCTCGGGGTTGAGGCCGTCGAGCAGGTACTTGAAGCCCTGGCCCTCCTCGCCGACGCGGTCCTTGGCCGGGATCCGGAAATCGTCGATGAACAGCTCGTTGGAGTCGACGGCGTGACGGCCCATCTTGCGGATCGGGCGGATGTCGACGTGATCGCGATCCAGATCGGTGAAGAACAGGGTCATGCCCTCGGTCTTCTTGGGACTGTCCTCGAACTTGGCGGTCCGCGTGAGCAGCAGGATCTTCTCGGACTCCAGGGCCTTGGAGATCCACACCTTGCGACCGTTGACGACGTAGTCGTCGCCGTCACGCTTGGCGAAGGTGGTGATCCGCGGCGTATCGGAGCCGGCGTTGGGCTCGGTGACGCCGAAGCACACGTGGAGGTCGCCGTTGACGATTCGGGGCAGCGACTCCTCGCGCATCTCGTCGGAGCCGTGCTTGATCACCGGGTGCATGCCGAAGATCGACATGTGGATCGCGCTGGAGGCGGTCTGGCCGCCGCCGGAGGCCGCGATCTCCTGCATCATCAGCGAGGCCTCGAAGATCCCCAGGCCGGCCCCGCCGTACGCCTCGGGAACCGCGATCCCGACCCACCCGGCGTCGGCGAACGCCTTATAGAACTCCCACGGAAACTCATGGCTCTGGTCCTTCTCGGCCCAGTAGTCATCGCTGAAGGTCGCCGCGAGGTCCGCGACCGCCCGCTGGATGTCCTTCTGGTCGTCGGTGAGCTCGAAGTCCACGGTTTCTCTCTCCTCCTCCGTGTGTGAACGATCGTTTACCAACGTATCACGAAAGCCCCGTCCACCAGCACCGCAGACGGTGTGCAAGAGCTCGAACCGCCGTTAACCGCCTGTGGTACGGTGGCGGCCCGACGAGCCAGTCGCCCGGCGGCGGCGATCCAGGAGAGAGGCAGGCGAGTTTCACCGTATGAGCGTTTCGGACACCCGCACGATCTTTGACGCCGAGGTTCTCTCGGGCAAGCGCATCCTCGTCACCGGCGGCGGCACCGGCCTCGGCCGTGGCGTCGCCCGGCACCTGGTCGAGCACGGCGCCGAGGTTCACATCTGGGGCCGCCGTGAGGCCGTGCTGGAGGAGGCGGTCGCCGAGATCTCCGACAAGCGCCCCGGCAGCGCTCACCTGCAGACCGTCGACGTCCGCGACGCCGACGCCGTCGACGCCGCGATGCAGGAGATCTGGGACGGCCACGGCCCGCTCACCGGCCTGATCAACAACGCCGCGGCCAACTTCATCGCCCAGACCAAGGACATCTCGCCCCGCGCCTTCCGCGCCGTCACCTCGACCGTGATGGACGGCTCGTTTCACGTGACCCACGCCGCGGGCCGGCGCTGGATCGAGCAGGGTCTGCCCGGCTCGGTCGTCTCCACCCTCACCACCTGGGTGTGGAGCGGCTCGGCGTTCGTCGTCCCGAGCGCGATGGCCAAGAGCGCGGTCCACGGGATGACGATGTCGCTGGCCGCCGAATGGGGGCGCTACGGCATCCGCCTCAACGCGATCGCCGCCGGCCCGATCCCGACCGAATACGCCTGGTCGATGCTCAATCCCACCGAGCAGAGCTCGACCGGCGGTTCGACGTCGGCCGACAACGTGCCGATGCAGCGGTTCGGGACGATGGAGGAGATCGCCAACCTCAACATCTTCCTGCTCTCCGACGCCTGCGACTACCTCACCGGGACGACGATCGCGATGGACGGCGGGCAGCAGCTCGCCGGGCCGGGGACGTTCGCCAGCCTGAGCACGATGACCGATGCGGACTGGGTCCAGGCGCGTGAGACCGCCCAGGCGGCGAGCGCGGCGAGCAAGGCACAGCGCTCGGTCTGACCCCGCGGCTCGCCCGCGGCGGCGCCCATCTGGCCGATCCGCGCCTGCGCCACCTCGCGCTCGTCGTCTCCGACCTGGAGGCGGTGAGCGCCCAGCTGCGGGCCGAGCTCGGCCTCGGCGCGCCGTTCACCGAGGACCCGTGGGCCGCGGACTGGGGCGTGGCCAACGCCGTGTTCGCGCTCGGCGATCGCTTCCTGGAGGTCGTCTCCCCGATCCGCGACGGGACGGCGGCCGGCCGCCGGCTGGAGCGTCTCGGCGGCGACGGCGGCTACATGGTGATGTTCCAGGTCCCCGACGCCCCGGCCGCGCGCCGGCGCGCCCGCGCCCACGGGGCGCGCATCGTCTGGGAGCTCGACCTGCCCGACATGGCCGGCACCCAGCTCGACCCGCGGGACATGCCGGGCGCGATCGTGTCGCTCGATGCCGCCGACCCGCCGGACTCGTGGCGGTGGGCGGGGCCGGCGTGGACGGGCCGGCGCGGAACCGGCGCCCCGGGGGTCATCCTCGGGGCCGGGGTGGCGGTGCCCGACCCGGCAGCGGTGGCGGCCCGCTGGGAGCAGGTGCTGGGCGTCGAGTCGGTGCCCGACGTGCGGTTTCTCACCGGCGTCGCCGGACTGTGCGAGATCGAGGTCGCGCTCCCGGAGGCGGTGCGAGACGGACGTGACGCCGTCGAGATCGCCGGCGTGCGGTTCGTGCTCAGGCCTGCCTGATCCCGAGCTCGTACTCGGCGATCAGCGTGCGCTGGACCTCGTTGGCGCCCTCGACGATCTCCGAGACCTTCGCGTCCTTGAACATCCGCCCGACGAGCGACTCCTCGCCGATCGCCCGCGCGCCCTGGATCTGGACCGCGTCGTGGGTGGAGCGCATCAGCATCTCGGCGGTGTAGACCTTGGCCATCGATCCCTCGCGGCGGGCCAGCTCGCCGGCGTCGAGCAGCCGCGCGAAGCGGTAGGTGAGATAGCGCCCGGTGTCGAGCGCGAGTGACATGTCGACGATCTTGGCCTGGATGAGCTGGAAGTCGCCGATCGGGTGGCCGTAGAGCTCGCGCTGCTTGGCCCACGCCACGGACTCATCGAGGCAGGCGGCGATCCCGCCGCAGTGCCGCGCCGCCACCTGCAGGCGCCCGTAGCCGACCGCCGACAGCGCGACCCGGTAGCCGCGGCCCGGCTCCCCGACGAGCGCATCGTCGGAGACGAGGCAGTCGTCGAAGTTCAGCTCGCCGACCGAGCTCGGTCGCCACCCGTGCTTGTTGCGGTACGCGCGAGTCGTGAAGCCCGGCGTCCCGCGCTCGATCACGAACGCGGTGATGCCGCGCGTGCCCTGAGTCGGGTCGGTCTGGGCGAACACCATGAACCAGTCGGCCGTCCCGGTCGAGTCGATCCAGGCCTTCTGGCCGTCGATGACCCAGCCGCCGTCGACCTTGCGGGCCGCGGTCGCCATGCCGGCGGCATCCGAGCCCGAGCGCGCCTCGGTGAGCGCCAGCGCCCCCGTCGTCTCGCCGCGCGCATAGGGCAGCAGGTAGCGGCGGCGCTGCTCCTCGGTCCCGAACCGCATCAGCGGGGTTCCGAACACCGTCGACACGCCGCCGATCAGTCCCGCGATCGGCTGGGAGTAGCGCCCGAGCTCCTCACACATCACCGTCAGGGCCACGTTGTCCATGTCGGCGCCGCCGTACTCGGCGGGCAGCGTGCCACCGAGCAGACCCTCGCGACCGAAGGCGGCGAACACCTCCGACGGGAAGCGCTCATCGGCGTCGGTCTCGACGAGCACCGGGACGATGTGCTCCTCGGCGAGCGCGTGGACGCGTGCGCGCAGCACCTCGTGCTCGTCGGTGAGCCCGAGCAGCGGGTCAGCGGCGGTCCTCAGCACGGCGCGCGCTCCGCGATCCGCTCGCGCAGTTCGCGCCGGCGGATCTTGCCCTGGGGCGAGAGCGGGAGCTCGTCGATGAGCTCGACCCGTTCGGGCCACAGCATCTTGGGCACCTGGCGCTCGGCGAGGAAGGCCCGGAGCGTGGCGACGGTGAGCGTGCGCGAGGGTTCGCACACGACGACCGCCGCGCAGCGCTCGCCGAGGTCGGGATCGTCGTAGCCGACGACGGCGACGTCGCGCACGCCGGGACAGTCGCGGACGTGACCTTCGATCTCCTCGATCGAGAGCTTCTTGCCTCCGCGGATGATGATCTCCTTCAGCCTCCCGACGATCCGCAGGTAGCCGTCGTCGTCGATCAGGCCGAGATCCCCGAAGTGGCCCCAGCCCCGGGCGTCGAAGAGGACCGCGGTGGCCGCCGGGTCCTCAAAGTACCCCAGTGCGGTGTTCGGGCCGCGCATCACCACCTCCCCGGCCTCGCCGTCGGGGACCGGCATTCCGGCGTCACCGAGGATCGCCAGCTCACAGAGCGGGTCCGCGTAGCGGGGACCGACGGTCTCGCGGCGGTGCTCGGCGGTGTCGGTGAGAGCGTCGACCATCGCCGGAGTCCCGAGATCGACCGCGCCGTAGGCGCTGACGACGTGGCAGGCGAAGCGCGACTCGATGAGCGCGGCGGTCTGGGCGTGCAGGTAGGAGCCACCGCTCTGCACCACCCGCAGACTCGAGGTGTCGACGCCGGCCGCCTCCGGCGCCTCGGCCATGCGGCGCATGATCGTCGGCACCGTGGGCAGCACGGTCGCCCGGTAGCGGGTGAGCATCGCCAACAGTGCGGCGGCGGTGTAGGTGCGCGGCAGGATGACCGCGCAGCCGTGCTCGGCGGCGGTGCAGAGGCCGTTGATGTAGCCGATCCCGCCGGCCAGCGGCGCGCCCACGAGGACGACGTCGTCGGGGCCGACGTGGGTGCGCGTGGTGACGTTGCGCGCCATCGCGAGCGTCGCGTTGGCGGTCCGCATGACGATCTTCGGCGTGCCCGTGGTCCCCGACGTGCCGAGCAGCAGCGCGACCGCGTCGGGATCGGAGCCGGGTAGAGGTGCCGCCGGGTCGCCGCACACGTCGGCGGCGGCACGACAGAGCAACGCGGGTCCCTGCAGGGCGCTGACCTCGGCGGTGGTGGGACGGGCGTCGCTGAACAGGGCGACCGCAGCCGTGCGTCGCAGACCGCCGGCGACCTGCTCCGGTGAGGCGTCGGGCGGGAGCTCGAAGGCGACGCCACCCGCGGCGGCGATCGCGAACACGATCACCGCGTGGTCGACCGAGTTCGCCATCCGGATCGCGACGACCGCGCCCGGGTCCACGCCGGCGTCGCGCAGTCCGGCGCCGGTCGCGCGAACCCGCTCGTCGAACTGCTCCCAGGTGAGCTCGCCCAGCTCATCGGCGAACGCGAGCTTGCCCGGGGTCGCGCGAGCGTGGCCGGCGACGAGTGCCTCGAGCCCGGCCCGCTTCCAGATTCCGGCCGCATAGAAGGAGCGCATCTGCGCATCGGTCCACCGCATCGCCGCCAACCGGGGCCAGGCGGGAGCGGCGCGCTCGCCCTCCGTCATCGGCTGCGGCCGACGAACTGCTCGGCCACCAGAACCCGCAGGATCTCGTTGGTCCCGCCGGTCAGCTCGGAGATCTTCGCATCGCGGAAGTGACGATCGACGAGCGATGAGTCGATGATCCCGCTGCCGCCGTGCAGCTGCACCGCGTCGTGGGCGACCTTCATGTAGGACTCCTGGGCCAGGAGCTTGGCCGAGAGCACCTCGTGGGTGATCGGGAGGCCGGCCTGTTTGCGCTGCACCGCGGCGAAGGTGAGCGCCCGGGTGGCCTGGACGGCGAGGGCCATGTCGGCGATCTTCGTCTGGCTGAGCTGGAAGTCCGCCAGCCGGCTGCCGAACAGCTCGCGCTGCTTGACGTGGGCCACCGACAACTCCAGGCAGGAGGCGAGGCCGCCGCAGATGCGGGCCGCGATCTGCAGCCGCGTGTCCTCGAGGGCCGACATCGCGACCCGGAAGCCGCGGCCCTCCTCCCCGATCCGGTTCTCGTCGGGGATCTCGCAGTCGGCGAAGGTGAGCTCACCGACGGTGAGCGCCCGCAGACCGAGCTTGCCCGCCTGCCTGGTCATCGTGAATCCCGGTGTGTCGCGCTCGACGACGAAGGCGGTGATCCCGCGGGCCCCGGGCTCCTCGGGCCGGGTGCGGGCGAACACGAGGAAGAAGTCGCCGAGGCCGGTCCAGTCGATCCAGCGCTTGCCGCCGTTGAGCATCCAGCCGCCGTCGTCGGTGCGCTGCGCGCGGGTGGCCATGCGCGCGGCGTCGGTGCCCGAGCGGGGCTCGGTGAGCCCGTACCCGGCGAGCTGGTCGCCCATGGCCAGAGGTCGCAGCCACCGTTCCCTCTGCGCATCGGTACCGAACGCGTACAGGCCCGAGCCGACCGGTCCCGAGGCCACCGCCAGGTAGGAGCCGAGGACCTGCGAGGTCTTGGACACCTCCTCGATCACGAGCATGTGGGTGAGCAGGTCCCAGCCCTGGCCGCCCCATTCGACGGGGATCGTGCCCCCGACGAGGCCCGCGTCCCGGAACGCCGGCACGATCTCGAGCGGGAAGTACTCCTCGCGCTCGGCCTTCCACAGCGCCGGGCCGGCGACATCGTCGACGACCTGACGGGCCCGGGCGATGAGCTCGCCCTGCTCGTCGGTGATCTCCAGAGTTCCCGTCATCGGCGGTTTGAAGTCGGTCTCGACAGCCATCGGCGTCTCCCCTCGGATTTGCGGACGCACAAAGGAGCGCGCCGAGCTCGACGCTACCGCCGCACCGGTGCGGACCGGCTCGGCGCGACGACATCCCCTTGTCGGTTTACACAGACGCGATCGACGCTGCCGCGAGCAGCCGACGCACCTCCCCGATGCCCTCCACGACGTGGTCGGGGCTTTCGCCCCGACCGATCAGCGAGACGCTGCGGGCACCGGCCTCCAGGTAGGGAGCGATGAACTCGGCGATCGCCTCGGGGGGGCCCGCCGGGCACCACCGGGCGAACACGTCGGGATCCAGGTGGTAGATGGAGCGCATCGCCTCCGCGACGTGCCCGGCCGCCCGGCCCCGGACGTCTCCGAACCCACACCAGATCGTGACGTTGTGCTCCCATCGCCCCACCGAGCGACCGATCGCCTGCGCCGCCTCATCGACCCGGGCGACGCACTCGGCGAACCGCGCGGCCGAGATCCAGATCCCGACCCACCCGTCGCCGAGACGCCCGGCGCGCCGCAATGCGGCGTCGGAGCGACCACCGACCAGGATCGGAAGGTCCGCCACCGCCGGCTCGATCGCGACGTCGCGGATGTCGAAGATCTCCCCGGCGTACGTGACCGGGTCTCCGGTGAGCAACCCGCGCAGGATCTCGAGGCCTTCGGTCATCCGCCTGCCGCGGGTCCGCGGATCGACCCCGCAGGCCCACATCTCCGCCGGGTCGTCACCCCCGACCCCGACTCCGAAGCGCAGACGCCCGGGATGCGATTCACCGATCGCGGCCAGCTGACGCGCGACCACCGTCGGATGGCGCAGCGGCAGCTGATAGATCCCGACCAGCACCGGGAGCCGGTCCTGGAGGTTGAGCAGCGCCGTGGTGTTGGTCAGGCCGTCGAAGCCAAACCCCCCGTGGAAGCTGACGTGATCGCCGACGTGCAGGTGGTCGATGCCGGCGTCGGCCGCATCGGCGAGCAGCCGGCGTCTCGCCGGCGGGGTGCGCTGGGCGAGCTCGTCCATGAACACCGACATGCCGATGTCGACCGGCGGGGTCACGGTCACGATTTCCCGCGGGCCGGATTGTCGGCGTCGCCATCGGCCAGGAACGCATCCCGGCGTTCCCGGATCTCCGGGTCGCCCATGATCGAGTAGCCGTAGAGGCATTCCAGGCGCAGTTGGTCGTCGAGCGGGCGTCCGACGACCTCGAGGATCGTCTCCTTCGCCGACTCCACGCCACGGCGCGGGTTGCGCAGGATCTTGCCGGCGACCTCATGGGCGGTCGCCATCAGCTGATCGGGGGCGACCACCCGGTTGACGAGATGCGCCTCCTTGGCACGCTGGACATCGACCGGCTCGCCCATCAGCTCGAACTCCATCGCCAGGCCGACGCCACAGGTGTTGACCAAGCGGACGATCCCACCGTCGGCGAAATGCATGCCGCGGCGCACGTGAAAGAAGCCAAAGGTGACGGTGTCGGCGGCGAGGCGGATGTCACACGCCAGCGCCAGCTCGATGCCGCCGCCGATGACCCACCCGTTGAGCGCGGCGATGATCGGCTTGGGCGTGTGGTGCAGCCCCCGGGTGATGCCGCCGGCGAAGCCGCGCGTGAGCAGGCTGCGACCGAGCTCCGGCCCGCCGTCGACCCATGGGTCGATGTGCGAGCTGAGGTCGGCGCCGGCGCAGAACGCCTTGTCCCCGGCTCCGGTGACGATCGCGACCCGCATCTCCGGATCGGCGCGGAAGTCCGTCCAGGCGTCGAACAGCAGCTCGTCGGTCTCGCGATCGATCGCGTTGTGGACCTCGGGCCGGTTCAGGGTGATCGTGGCGATCCCGTCGCGCTTGTCGTAGAGCACCTTGGGCAATCTGTCCTCCTCGTCGATGCGGGTGTTCCCGGCGCGCTAGCCGGTGGCCTGGCGGCCGGCCTTCTGGCGGGCGATGACCAGCTTCATGATCTGCGCGGGGCCATCTCCCAGCTGCATCCCGAGCACGTCGCGCAGGCGCTGCTCGTAGGGCATCTCGGTGCTGTACGCACCGTGGCCGTTGAGCAGCAGGCACTGGTGGACGACCTCGAACGCGAGCTTGGGTGCCCACCATTTGCACATCGCCGCCTCGGCGGTGTGGGGCCGGCCGCGGTCCTTGAGCTCGAGCGTCTCCAGGCACAGCAACCGGCAGGCGTGTAGATAGGTCTCGGACTCGGCCAGCGGGAACGAGACGCCCTGATGGGAGGCGAGCGGCTTGCCGAAGCTCGATCGCTCACCCACCGACCGCCAGGTCTCGTCCAGCGACTCGCGGGCCACGGCGAGGACCTGCAGGCCGATGAGCGCCCGGCTGTAGTCAAAGCCCTGCATCACCTGGACGAAGCCGCCGCCCTCCGCGCCGAGGAGGTGGTCGGCGGGCACCCGCACGCCGTCGAGCACGAGCCCGCCCCGGCCGGCGCAGCGGCCGCCCATGTCCTCGAATGCATAGGTGCTGACGCCCGGCAGATCGAGGGGGACGAGGAAGGCGCTGACTCCCCGCGCACCGCTGTCGGCCGACCCCGTCCGCGCCCACACGATCGCGAAGCCGGCCTGGGTGGCGAACGTCGTCGAGGTCTTCTCACCCTCGAGCACGTAGGCGTCGCCATCCCGCCGCGCGCGGAGGATGAGCTGCGCGGCATCCGAGCCGCCGCCGGGCTCGGTGAGCCCGATCGCCGGAATGACCTCGCCGGCGACCATGCCGGCGAGCCACGGGTCGACGACCTCGGCCCGACCGTGGGTGGCGAGGACGACCCCCGCCAACGAGATCGTGACCGACAGCTGTCCGATGTTGTAGTCGCTGCCCGACAGCGCCTCGAGCACCCGCCCGGCGGTGACGCACGCCAACCCGAGGCCACCGCGCTCGACGGGCAGCTCGACGCCGAACAGACCGAGCTGACCCATCTCCCGGAGCGTGGGACGATCGAAGGCCCCCTCGCGCTCGCGCTGACGGTAGAACGGCGCCAGCCGCTGCTCGGCGAACCGACGGGCGGTGGCGACCATCTCGTCCTGCTCGACGGTCGTCGCGGTCACGGGTAGAGGCCCTCGATGATCGCGGCGTAGTGCTGCTCGATCTGTCCGCGCTTGAGCTTGTTGGTCGCCGTCAGGGCGACGCCCGCCGGCTCCCACGCGTGGTCGAGCACGGCATGGGCGCGCACCTGTTCCACCCGAGCCAGGCGCGTGTTGCCGAGGGCGACCGCACTGTCCACGGCGGCCCGGATCCGCGGATCGGCGGCGAGCTGCGCCAGTGGGGAGTGGCGGATGTGATGGGCGGCGCAGAACCCGACGAGCGCCTCGGGGTCGAGCACGATCAGCGCCACGTTGAAGGGTCGGCGGTCACCGACGACGACGACCTGTCCCAGGAGCGGGCTCGCGGACCGGATCGCCTGCTCGATCGCCGCCGGGGACATGTTCTTGCCCGAGCTGTTGATGATCAGCGCCTTCTTGCGGTCGATGATCCGCAGGTAACCATCGCGATCCAACTCGCCGATGTCGCCGGAGTGCATCCATCCGCCGGCATCGATGGCCTCCCGAGTGCGGTCGGGATCGCGGAAGTAGCCCGGGGTGACGGTCGGCCCGGCGATCAGGATCTCGCGGTCGGTCGCCAGCCGGATCTCAACCCCGGGCAGTGGCGGACCGGCCCAGCCGATGCGGATGCGATCGGGCGGGGCCATCGTCGTCATGATCGTCTCCGACATCCCGTAGAGCTCGTTGACGGGGATGCCGATCGCGTGCAGCGACTCCACGACCTCCCGGTCCGCGGGGGCGCCGGCGATGCACGCCCATTCGACGAG
>CAZZWJ010000007.1:0-25462 GCA_964657875.1 uncultured Solirubrobacteraceae bacterium | reverse complement strand
GGCGAGCCCCCGGGGGCTCGGGCGGCGTCTGGGCGAGCCCCTGCTGGAGGAACTGCAGCAGCTGTGCGGGCGGATGGGCGCCCGAGAGGCCGAGTGAGTGGTCGACGATGAAGGTCGGGACCGAGGTGATGCCGAGCTTCTCGGCGGTCGCCTCGTCGCCGCGGACGGCCTCGGCGAAGTCGTCGCCCGCCAGCGTGGAGCGCACCTCGTCGGCGTCGAGGCCGACGTCGACGCTGAGTCTGACGAGGGTCTCGGGATCGGAGACGAGCTCCCCCTCGGCGAAGTACCCGACCATCAGCCGCTGCTTCAGGGCGCCCTGGAGGCCGTGCTGGGCCGCGAGGTGAATCAGCCGGTGGGCGTCGAACGTGTTGCCCTGACGCTGGATGTCGAGGTGCATCTCCAGGCCGTCTTCGGCCGCGGTCGCGGCCAGCTCGGCGCGCGCGTCCTGCGCCTGCTCGAGCGTCGTGCCGTACTTGTGGGCGAGCGCCTCGTCGGGGTCTCCGGCGCGCTGGGCCGGTGCTTCGGGGTCGAGCTCGAAGCTGCGCCAGGTGACGGTCACCTCGTCGGCTTCGGGAAGCCCGGCGAGCGCCTGCTCAAAGCGGCGCTTGCCGATGTAGCACCAGGGACAGGCGATGTCTGACCAGATGTCGACGTGCACGACGCCGTCATTCTAGGTCGTCGGAAGGGGCCGGCCGGTCCGGTGTGGGCAGACGCAGACGGATCGGGCCGCGGACGCTCGCCAGGTCGACGACCTCACCACGCTGGGTCACCTCCAGCGCGCCCTCGGCGACGAGCTCGCTCGCCGCTGCCCGCGTCGCGTCCATGAGCGGTGCGAACGGCCGCGCGCCGGCGACGGCCCGCGCCGCGTCGGAGGGGCAGATCGTCTTGCCGGGGTCGCGCCGGGCGAGCAGATCGAGGATCGCGCGGCGCAGCCGGTCGCGCTCAGGCGTGGCGGCCACCGTCACCGCTCTCCGGCGAGCAGCCGCTCGACCACGACCGCGACCCCGTCCCGCGCGTTTGAGAGCGTCACCTCGTCGGCCGCCGCGATGACGCTCGGGTCGGCGTTGCCCATCGCGACCCCGCAACCGGCCCAGGTGAGCATCGACAGGTCGTTGGGCATGTCACCGAAGGCGACCACCTGCGCCGCGTCGATCCCCCGGGTCGCGCACAGCGCCGCCAGCCCCGCGCCCTTGCTCACCCCGGCACCGCTCATCTCGAGCAGCTCGGCGGAGGGCTCAGACCAGGTGAGCTCGACCAGATCACCGACCGCCGCGCGGGCCCGGTGCGGATCGTCGGACGCTCGCGGCGGCGGGCAGCGCAGGAGCAGCTTCACCACCGGCTCGGCGAGCAGGCTGTCGATGTGATCGACGACCGTGTCGTCGGGCACCGGCCAGCGCCGCTCATACGCGGGCTCGTGCCCGAAGCTGTCGATGCCCTCCACCGCCCACGCCCCGCCGGGCACGATCGACCCAAGCCGGGCCACGACCTCGCGCGCGGAGGACGGGTCGACCGGGAAGCGGTGCAGGAGGGCGTCGGCCCCGAGATCCCAGATGACCGCGCCGTTGGCGCAGACCGCCGTGCCGGTGACCCCCGTCTCCCGCGCGATCTCCTGGATCCAGCGCACCGGCCGCGCAGTCGCGATGACCACCTCGGTACCGGCGTCCTGGATGGCGCGCAGCGCCCGCCGGGTCCGCGCGGAGACCAACCCGTCGTCGCCCAGCAGCGTGCCGTCGAGATCGGTGGCGAGCAGGCGTGGGAGCACCGGGCGAGGGTGGCAGAATCCGCCTCGGCGTGGACCGTGTCGGTGCGGCCGGGTTCCCGGTCAGGCCTCCGCGCAGGACGCGATCGGGGTTCCGGGTCAGCCCCCGGCGGGGATCTCGGCCGGCCGCGCCTGGGCGCTGTACTGCGGATTGGGAAGCATGTTGGTGGCCATCGCCATCCGGTTGGTGAGGTTGTACATCGCGGCGATCTCGGCGACATCCCACGCCTCCTCCAGGGTCAGGCCGACGTCGCGCAGCGTCTGCAGGTCGGCCCGGGTCACCTCCCGCGGGCGCAGGGTGAGCTTCTCGGCGTAGGCACAGATCGCGCCCCGGCGCGCGTCGAGGTCGGCCCGCCGCCAGTCATAGGAGACCCGCTCGCCGAGCACCGGGTCCTCGAGCTGGGAGCGCAGCTCGGCGCCGTGGGCGACGAGGCAGTACAGACAGCCGTTCGCGGCACTCACGACAACCGCGATCATCTCCCGGTCGGCGGCGTTCAGCCCGTCGGTGGGGATGTGCAGCAGCCGGAAGTGGGCAAACCAGGCGCTGAGACGCTCCGGCCGGTAGGCGTAGACCCGAAACACGTTGGGCACGAACCCGAGGCGCTCCCGGGCCTTGGTGAACAGGCCGCGCAGACCGTCGGGCAGCTCCGCGTCGGCGGGGACCGGGAACCACGACCCGGTCGTGTCGGCGTCGGGTGCGCTCACTTGCCCTTCTTCGTGGTCTTGGTCGTCTTGGTGGTGCTCATCGGCGTGTAGGTACCCGACAGCGTCATGAACACCTGGCCGGTGATCAGGTCATAGCTGCCCTTGATCGTGTACGTGCACGTCTCGCCCTGGTGCTTGAACGTCCCCCCCTCACACGTGCCGGTGCCGCTGATGGGACCGACCCCGTCGATGAGCGGGGCGCCGTAGGTGAGCGTCTCGTTGGCGGTGAGCCGGCCGTCCTTGTAGAAGGAGGTGGCGGTCGCCCTGCCGCTGGCCGGGAACGTGTCCCCGGTGAACCCCGCGTCACGGATCACGGTGCCGGAACCGAACGGCGAGGTCTTGACCTTGAACGTGTCCTCGAAGTTGCGCCCGGAGACGCTCAGCTGGCGGCCCGCCTCAATCTCGGTGAAGTGCTTGTGTATCGAGCCGGCCCGGGGCGCGGCGGCGAGCGCCGGTCCTGCCACGGTTGCCAGCGCGGCGACGGCACCGAGGGAAACTCCGAGGGTTCTGCGCATTGGTCCACCTCCCACTCCGGCTCGTCAAGGACGGTGAGCGCTCGGGCCCGAGCCGGTGGCGCCGGTCGCCTGAGTGGGGGCTACCCGCCCACCAGATCCGGAACCGCGTCGCTTGCTGCCCTACGATCGCGCGCCGTGACCTCCGCGCTGCGGCCCTGACGATGGCGATCCTGTTCGCGCTGATGGCCGCTCTGGGCTACGGCAGCTCTGACTTCTGCGCGGGGCTGCTCAGCCGCCGCTACGCACCTGAGCCGGTATCGGGGATCGTCATCTTCGTCGAGGTGCTGGCGACGATCGTCGGTGTGATCCTCGTCGGCGGGCACGGTCCCCGACCGGGGGCGCTTGAGTGGGGGGCACTGAGCGGCCTGGGGGGCGGCGGCGGGACGCTGCTGCTCTACCGCGGGCTCGCCGCGGGGGACATGGCGGTGACCGCGACGCTGTCGGCGGTCATCGCCGCCGTCGTCCCGGCGCTGGTCGGGATCGCCCTCGGCAACCATCTCGCGCCGGCCGCCGTCGTCGGGATCGTGGCCGCGGTGCCGGCGATCGCGCTCGTCTCCGCACAGCCGGGCGGCGGACCGGCGGGCTCCCGGGCCGGTGCCGGCTACGGGCTGCTCGCGGGCTGCGGCTTCGCGCTGCTGTTCATCGCCCTGGATCGGGCCGGGACGCGCTCGGGCGCGTGGCCGTTGCTGCCCGGGCAGACGGTCGGCCTGCTCGTGGTCGCCCCCGGAGCGATCCGGGGCCTGCGCCGCGGCCCGCGCCTGCGCCGGCGGGATCTCGGCCTCGCCGGGTTCGCCGGCGCGATCGTGGGGACTGCCGCGCTGCTCTACCTCGCCGCCACCGGCCACGGCGCGCTCGCGATCGTCGCCGTCGTCACCTCGCTGTACCCGGCGTTCACGGTCCTGCTCGCGCGCGCGGTCCTGTCGGAGCGGTGGTCGCGCGGTCAGGCGGCGGGCCTGCTCATCGCGGTCGCCTCGGTGGTGCTCGTGTCGGTGGGATAGGCGCGGACCGAGGCCGCCTCGGTGAGGAGGGACGCGAGCATCTCGGATGCCGCGGTCCACGAATAGCGCTCGCGGGCCACGATCTGAGCCAGTTCGCCGCGTCGCCGGCGCTCCTGCGGGTTCTCCACGACCTCGGTGAGGGCGTCGATCAGGCCCGGCTGGTCGTCACGGTCGACGAGCCAGCCCGTCTCCCCGTCGCTGATGATCCCCGCCGGGCCCAGCGATCGCGTGGCGACGGCCGGGAGGCCGCAGGCCATGCCCTCGACGATCACCTGGCCGAACTGCTCGCGCTCGGAGGTGAGCACCACCGCCTCGGCGGCGGAGAAGAACCCCGGAAGCTCCTCGTGGGTGTGCCAACCGGCGAGAAACACCTGGTGGACCCCGAGGCGAGCCGCGATCTGCGCCGGGTGCTCGCCCTCGTACTCACCGGGATGGCCGCCGACCAGGACGAGGCCCGCGGCGCCCGGCAGTCGCGCCTGGGCATCACCGAACGCGCTGATCAGCCGATCCAGTCGCTTGACGCCGGTGAAGCGCCCGACGTAGAGCAGCACGGTTCCGCGCGCCAGCGCGCTCACATCGGCGTCGCGGTAGTGCACGCTGCCCGGCGGCTGATCCGGCAGCCAGCCGCGCGGCTGCTCGATCAGGACCCGCCGCCAGAACGCCTCGCGGTCGACCGCAGCGGTCTGAAAGAGGGCGATGTCGACCCCGTTTGAGATCGTCACCACCTGATCGCGTGACACGTGGAGGAGCGAGACGGCGCGCTCGACGGCGCCCGGCGCGACGACCAGGTAGGCGCACTGCTGCGCCCAGCGGCGCAACCGGCGAGCCCAGCTGTCGGCGTGCGGCCAGTCGGGTCGGTCCTCGCTCTCGATCTGCTCGAGCATGAGCAGCTCGGTGCCGTGCAGCTGCCCGACGATCGGGACGTGGGGCGCGATCCGCGCGGCCGCCTCGTTGATCGGCGTGAGGTGGTGGAGGTGCAGGACGTCGGCCTCGCGGGCGCCGGCCCGGGTGAGCTCGCGCGCCCACGCCTTGACCTGCAGCTCATATTCGCCGTCGTCGAGCGCCGCGAACACGCGGTCGGGAGCCCCCGGGCGGTCCTCGAAGGAGGGGTGCAGCGGCGCGGTCCCGGCCGGACCCGCGAACCGCAGCGGCTGAGGGGTGGCCAGCGCCGCGTCGAAATCGACGGCGTGAACGTCCCCGTAGAAGGCCCGCGCGTCGCCGTGCACGCCCTGATCACGACGGGATCCCGCCACCAGCGTCACCTGGAGATGCTGGGCGCGCAGACCACGGGCGAGGGCGCGGGCGGCGTGTGCCGACCCTCCGCGGGGTGAGAACTCAATGGCGGAGAGGACACGGGGCATGAAGTCTGCATCCGAGTATGACCATCTTGTGAACAACCGCGTCGCCGCGGCGATGATCCCGTCCGGTGACGACCCGTCGCGCGACCCGCGGCCACGTCGACGTCAGTTGCTGAGGTACTCCACGACGGCGGCGACGCGACGGTGGCGCTGGTCATCGTCGGGGGGGAGGTCGAGCTTCATGAAGATGTTGGCCACGTGCTTCTCGACCGCACCCATGGTGACGACGAGCGTCCGCCCGATGGCGGCATTGGAGCGGCCCTGGGCCATGAAGCCGAGTACCTCACGCTCCTTGGGCGTCAGCTGAGCCAGCGGATCGACCCGCCGGCTTCGCGCCAGCAGCTGGCGGACGACCTCGGGGTCGAGCGCGGTGCCCCCGTCGGCCACGCGGCGAACCGCGTCGAGGAACTCGTCGACGTCGGCGACCCGGTCCTTGAGCAGGTAGCCGAGCGCCCGGGTGTCGCTGGCGAGCAGCTCGGTGGCGTAGCGCTCCTCGACGAACTGCGAGAGCACGAGCAGCGCGACCTCGGGCCAGCGGCGCCGGATCTCGATCGCGGCCCGCAGGCCCTCGTCGCGATGCGCCGGCGGCATCCGCACGTCGATGATCGCGAGGTCCGGCTGGGCCTCCTCGATGCTCTGGATGAGCGCGTCGGCATCGCCGACACCGGCGGTCACCTCGATGCCACCCTCGGCGAGCAGCCGGCCGATGCCCTCGCGCAGCAGCACACTGTCGTCGGCGATCACCACCCGCATGGGATCCGCGCCTCGATCCACGTGGGACCACCGTCGGGACTCGTGACCGAGAACGTCCCGTCGACAGCGGCGATCCGGGCGCCCAGGCCGTCGAGGCCACCGCCGGTCTCGGGTGCCGCCCCGCCCCGACCGTCGTCCTGCACGAGGACTCGCAGCGTGCCGTCGATCTCGGTGATGGTGACCGTCGCCACGCGGGCGTGGGCGTGCTTGTTGATGTTGGTGATCGCCTCGGCGACGACGAAGTAGGCGATCCCCTCGGCCTCCCGCGCCGGGCGGCGGTCGAGGTGGACATCGATCTGCACGGGGACGCTGCTGCTCGCGGCGAGCGCCGAGAAGGCGGCGTCCAGGCCGCGCTCGTCCAGCACCGAGGGATGGATCCCCCGGACCAGGTTGCGCAGATCCGCGGCGGCCCGCTTGGCGTCATCGTGGGCGCGGTCCAGCAGCGAGGACGCGGACTCGGGATCGGTCGCCAGCCGCGAGCGGGCCAGCCCGAGGTTGAGGGCGAGGTTGACCAGCTGGGGTTGGAACCCGTCGTGCAGGTCGCGTTCGATGCGCCGACGCTCGGCGTCGGCGGCGGCGACAGCCGACGCCCGCGTCTGCGACACCCGGACGACCTCATCCGACAGCTCGCTCGTGGTGGGGCCCAACAGCCGGCGCGAGAGGGCCCGGGCCACAGCGACATCGATGGCCGGGACCGCCCGCACCGCCGTCGGCCACGCCACCACGCCGACGATGCCGCCGAGCAGCTCGAGGATCGCGTGGTCGTTGAGCAGGCTCGAGGGACCGATCGTCACCCCGAGCAGGTGGATCGAGGATCCGTAGTAGGTGTAGAGCTCGTCGGCGGCGACGAAGCAGGCGATCGTCGCCCACCACCACGCCACCGCCCCGGCGAGCAGCGCGGCCGATATCAGGGCGGAGAGGAGCTCGTAGAGCGGTAGCCGCCACCACCACGGCGCCTGCTCCAACGCCTGTCGGCGTCGACGCGACGCGGCGCCGGGGCCGGCATCAGCCAGCGCGAGCGGCTGGATGCGAATGGCCGAGAAGAAATCGATCCGTCGCAGGTCGGCGCGGACCGTCCCGGCGGACACGTGCAGCGCCGCCGTCCGGACCGCCGAGCCGCGACCGCTGACCCGCCCGGCCACGAAGCAGGCCAGCAGGCCGGCGAGGTCGACGACGGCGAAGACCCAGGACATGGCCACCCACACCGCGAGCTGCGCGGTGGCCCGCCAGGTCCGCGCCTGCAACCACCTGAACGGTCCCGCGAGGAGCGCGCGGGCGATGCGAGCCGGGCCGAGACGCACGCGATCGTCGTCGTCGACGACGGCCGGTCGGATGCGCGTACCGGTGGACGGCGGGGTCACCCTCGGCAATCTACGCGGGTGATCGCCGGCTGACCCTGGGGCTGGCACCCGGCTTGCAGGTGCGGTCGGCCCCCGCCGTCGGGCTGCGAGCGCCCCCATGACGCTTCGGGGGCGGCTCCCATTGTCCGGGGACCGGGATTCCCGGACGCTTTCCGGCATGCCGACGACGACCGACCCGCATCCCTCCACCGGGCACCCCCGGCCCCCCGATCCTCCCCCGCCGCATGCCGCGGGCGAGCTGGATTCACCGGCGGCGCGGCCCGACACCCGCCGCCCAGGCGAGTGCGGCCTCACCGATGTCCGGCTCGGGCGGCCCGCTGCCACGAGGCGACCGGTGGCGCTCCTCACGGCTCGGCTGCGCCCGCGGACGGCCGCGGCCTGGACCCCGTGGCTCATCGCGCTCGGGATCGTGGGCGTCGGCCTGCCGGTGGTGGCGGCGGCGCTCAGCGGCAACCTGACGATTCCCCACAACGACGGCTGGTCGATGAGCCGGATCGCCGAGACGTTCGCCCATACGGGTCAGATCCACCTCCTCAACTGGAATGACATGAACCTCATCGGCCAGGTGGTGTTGCTGGGGCCGCTCGGCTCATCGCTCGTCGTCCAGCAGGTGACCGCCGCCGCGCTCTCGGTGGTGTGCCTGTTCTGCGTCTACCGGCTGCTCGCGGTGTCGCTGACGACCCGCGACGCGCTTCTCGGCACGGTGCTGCTCGGCGTCTGGCCGGGGTGGGCGTCGCTTTCGACGTCGTTTGAAACCGACGTCCCCGCCTTCGCCGCCACCTTCGCCGCTCTGCTCCTGGGTCGACGCGCGCTCATGCGTGACTCGGTCGGATGGCTGGCGGCGACGTGGCTGGTGTCGATCTGGGCGGTGTCGATCCGCGAGCAGGCAATCGTCGCGCCGGCCACCATCCTCGTCTACGGCTGGATCACCCGACGATCGCGGCCACGCCTCGGGACCCGCACCCTCGGCCTGGCGGCAGCGAGCGCCATGGGCGTCATCGTGACGTTCGAGATCTGGCGGTGGCGCCTCCCCCTCGGCCAGAACCCGCGGCCGACCATCGGCCTGCTCCACTTTCCGGGGGGTCTGATCATGTACGGATGCATGACCTACTTCACCCTGGCGCTGTGTCTGGCGCCGGCCGTGCTCATCGCCGCCGGGCGCCACCGGTGGACTCGTCGCGACGGCGGCGCGCTGGGCGTCGGGTTCGTCCTGATTTCGTCGGCGCTGCTCTGGGGCGGTGTCCTCGGCCGGTACCTGTCGCCGTCCGGTGAGTACTTCCAGGTGCTCGCCGGGTCGCGGGTCGTCCTCTCCCGAGGCGTGTGGGACGCGCTGCTCGTCCTCGGCAGCGTGAGCGGAAGCCTGCTCATGCCCGTGGCGCGCCGGCGTTGGCGATCGCTCGATCCCCTGCTCGGCCTGTTCACGGTCCTCGCCTTCGTTGAGATCGTCGTCATCGGGGCGGCCGGGAACGGGGTGTGGGACCGCTACCTGCCGGCTCTCGTGCCCGGGACCCTGGCGCTCGTCCTCGCGCCCACCGGGGTGCGGGTGAGGGCGGGCCGGCGCCGCGGCTCGCGCCCGGCGGGCGCCGGCGTGCGTCCTGCCCGCGCCCTGCTGCGCGGTGCGGCCGTCGCCGCGCTGGCCTTCATCGCCGTCGTCTCCGCGTCGCTGGCGGCCAACGGCGATGCGTTCGACGCCGCGCGCTGGCACGCGGCCCAGCGCCTCGCGCAAACCGGTGTTGCCCCGAGCCGGATCGACGCCGGGATGGAGTGGGACGGATGGCATTCACCTCACGGCATGATCTACAGCCGTGACCAGGCCGGGCGCCCGGGCGGATGGGAGCTCGCCTTCTCCCGAACGCCCGCCTGCCTCGTCCTCTCCGCCTCACCCCTCAGAGCCGTCGCCGGGACCGAGGAGGCGTCATGGACGCCCGCCGCGTCGTTCGCGTACCGGACCTTCCTGATCGCGGGCCGCTCCCGGCTGTACGCGTATCGGACCCACGCTCACGGGTGCGGCTCGTGACCGCCGTCACCGCTCCGAACGCCGGCCCGATCGCCGTTGTGCACCGGGCCGCGCGGATCGACATCGTGGTGCCCGTCTTCAACGAGCAGGTCGTGCTCGCCCGCTCGATCCGGCACCTGCACGCTTACCTGCTCACCCAGTTCGATCATGACTGGCGGATCGTGATCGTGGACAACGCCTCGATCGATGCGACGCCGCGGATCGCCGATCGTCTCGCCCGCACACTGCCCCGCGTCGAGGTCATCCACCTCTCCGAGAAGGGGCGTGGTCGGGCGCTGCGAACGGCATGGCAGGCCAGCGACGCCGAAGTGGTCGCCTACATGGACGTCGACCTCTCGACGGACCTCCGGGCGCTGGCGCCGCTCGTGGCGCCGCTGCTGAGCGGACACAGCGAGATCGCGATCGGCACCCGGCTTGCGTCCGGGTCGCGGGTGACCCGCGGTCCTCGGCGCGAGCTCATCTCCCGCGCCTACATGCGGATCCTGCGGGTGTCGCTGCGCGCGCGCTTCTCCGATGCGCAGTGCGGCTTCAAGGCGCTGAGCGCCGACGCCGCGCGGACCCTGCTGCCCGAGGTCGTCGACCAGGAATGGTTCTTCGACACCGAGCTGCTCGTCGCCGCGCAGCGGCGGAGGATGCGCATCCACGAGGTGGCGGTCGACTGGGTCGACGACCCCGACTCACGGGTGCGCATCCTCGCCACCGCGCTCGCGGATCTGCGCGGCGTCCTGCGGCTGCGCTTCGCTCGGCGCGCTCACGCTTCCTCGCGATCGAGAGGTGAGCCGGACCATGCCCTCGCCGGCCGCGCAGGACGGGGGTCAGCGCTGATCGAACGCGATCGCGGTCACGATCGGGCGGCCCTCGAGCAGGTCGGCGCCCTCCACCTCGCGGGGTCGGTTGCGCAGACGCCCGCCGTGCACGAGCGACGCGGACCCGCCACCGTCGAGGTTCAGGGCATCGGTCGCACCCAGCTCCACCAGCGCTCCGGCGAGCTCGCCGAGCGTCATGCCGGCGTCGCGCGGTGAGCGTCCGTCACAGGCGACGGCGAGCACCCGGTTGCCCGCGACCGCCAGCGCGGCCCGCGGGTAGCGCCCGACGGTGATGTCGGAGTCGAACTGGCGGGCACCGGCGGAGAATCCCTCGGGGTCGCGGTCGTCGGCCACCGCCCGTTGCCCATCGGCGACGAGCAGCGGACCGGCCTGGAGGATGTCTCCGGGCGGGGCCCGGTCCAGCTGATCTCTGCGGGCGATGCGCAGCCCTGCGTCGTCGATGTGCACACACGCGCGTACGTCACCCCACGGCGAATCGAACGCCACCGAGGGCCGAGCGGTGCCGTCGATCTGCACGTGGCCGAGCGGCACCGCCTCAGAACGGATGAAGAACCCCCCGACGACCGCGTCACGGACCCCGTTGTCCCGGCACCAGCGGACGAGCGGGGTCGGTTCGTCGAGCACCACCAGCCGGGCGCCGACCGCTCGACGGTCGTGGCTTGCCACATGCAAGGTCGTGCGGGCGCCGTCCGGGAGCCGGACGCGCATCCGACACAGCCGGGATCGACGACCCGCCAGCAGATCGACAGATCGCACGCGTCGAGCGGAGAGCGGATGGAGACCCATAGCCGGTGGCGCGACCTGCCACCAGGACCGCACTGCCGAAAGTATCCCAGCCGGCGGCGTCGCCGGGGGGTCCCGGGCGCCCGAGAGCACGGCGGGCGTGGCGGCCGCCACGGTCGCGGCGGCCGGGGCGCGACCTGCGAGGATCCGGCGGGTGGATCTCGCCGCCGCCCAGAAGTCGATCGCCGCCGAGGTCGCCGAGCTGCTGCCTGAGTCGGCGATCGTGGTGGACGCCCATACCCACCTGGGTCGCGATGAGGATGGGCAGGCGCTCGATCCGGCTCAGCTGATCGCCGCGCTGGATGAGATCGCGCCCACGGCCCGGGCGTGCACCTTCCCGCTGCACGATCCCGAGCGCCGGCCGGCCTACCGGGTTCCGAACGACCGTGTCCTGGAGTGGGCGCGGCAATCCGGCGGGCGCCTGTATCCCTACTGCCGCCTGGACCCGGCCGAGGATCCGGTCGCCGAGGCCGAGCGCTGCCTCGCGCTCGGGGCTCGGGGGATCAAGCTGCACCCGCGCGCGCAGGCGTTCGGGTTCGGGGACGCGGCCGCCGATTCGATCTGGAAGGTCGCCGCCGCCGCGCGGGTCCCGATCCTGATCCACGCCGGTCGCGGCATGCCGCGGATGGATCCCCTGGCCGAGCTCGCGCTGCGCCATCCCGATGTCGTGCTCGTGCTCGCCCACGCGGGCATCGCCGATCAGGGGATGTTCGCCGCGACGCTGCGTGACCATCCGAACATCGTCTACGACACCTCGACGTTCTCGGTCCTCGATCACATCGCGCTCCTCGCTCGGGTTCCCGCCGAGCGGGTCGTGTTCGCGTCCGACATCCCCTACGGCCGGACGCTCGGGGCGCTGCACACCGCGCTGCGGCTCGCCCGCTTCGCCGGGCTCGACGAGACCGGGCGTGAACGCCTCGTCGGCGGGACGATGATCGACATCCTCGAGGGCCGCCCGCTGCCGGCGGCGACCTCGCCCCGCGTGCCCGAGATCCGACCCGTCGACGTCCGCGTGGCCAGGGTCACCGGCTACATCATGATGTCGTTCGCGGCTGCGATGGGCTCCGGGCCACCGCCCGATCTCACGCGGGGCCTGCAGTTCATCGCCCTCGCGCGCGCCGCCTGCCGGGAACCTGAGCCGGGGGGAGCCGCGGCCGCCCTGGCGCGCGCCGACGAGCTGCTCGCGACCGCGGAGCAGCTGATCGCCACCGACCCGGCGGCGGGCCGCGCCGCGTTCGGCCTCGTCATGGCCGCCGGCGTCATCGCCGCCACCGAACCGCTCGCCGCCGGTCACTGACCTGCGGGGAGCAGAGGCGCACCGGCTGAGCGAGCGGCTTGGACCCGCAGTGAGCGGAGGCGCGCCGAGCTGAGTGAGCGCACTGCGCCGCGGCGGCCGTGTCCTGGACGGATGCCCGACCCGCGCTCATCCGCCGGTCATCGCCGACGCCGGTCCGGCCGATGCCGGTTGCACCATGGCCCGCCCCCACGTCCGATGACGCACCCCCACGTCCGTCGCCGGTCGGCGGTCGCCGCTCTGGCCCTGGTGCTCGGTCTCGGCAGCAGCGCGACGGCGCATGGCGCCACCGCCTCGGGCACGCCCGCCCGGCCCAGCGTCCAGTACTGCGCCCAGATCCCGCAGGTCGGCGGGATCCCCCCGTGGGGGTTTCACACCGGCGCACCGATCAGCGGCGCCAGCGGCAGCTTCGCCCGCGGCCACGGTGACATCGACCTCGCCGCCGGCACGGTGTCGGGGATCCTCTGTCAGGTCGACCGGTCGCCCGGTGAGCCGGACCGGATGCTCACCCTGACCGTCGAGCGCCATCTCGTCTCCCACTCCCACCACGCGGTGCTCTGGGGGTATCCGGGGAACATCATGACGATCATCGTCCGCGTGCAGGCGAGCACCGACCCGCGCTGCGGGGTCGGCTCGCTGGGCCACGTCACCCTCTTCGCCAGCTACAACGGCGTCCGCTCAGACAGCGTCGAATTCCACTTCCCGGGCGGCTGCGCCGGCCACGATCACGTCTACCACGGCTCCGAGGTCGACAACCAGGTCCCGCCCCTGTAGGCGGTCCGCCGGCGGCGCGGTCGGGCGGTTCGCACCATCGAGTTGCGGCTTGGTTGCTGCCGTCGTTCAGCCCGCAGGGCGGCTCGACCGGCCGCGCGGAATCGATGCCCCACCAGTGCAGAAATCCAGCCCGCACTCACAACTCGTCAACGACGCGCGGGATCGGTGCACCACCCGGGGACCGATCCAGCACGCCCCGCGTCCCGTGAGGACCGTCAGTCGGCGCCGAGGCCGTGCTCCAGTCCGCCCTTGACCGTCGCATCGACCGCGTTGAGGCGAAACAGGGCGACCGCCTCCACCGACTGAAAGCGCCCGCCCGGGGCCGACGCCGGCCCGTGGTGGGCGAGCACGCAGTGCAGCAGCGCGAGCAGCCGTCCGTCGTCCAGGACTCCCCGCGAGGCATCGGTGAGCATCCGCTCGCCGATCACCAGATGACCGAGCATGCGGCCCTCGTCGCTGACGCCGACCTCCGCGCCGTAGGTGAACTCCCGGGTGCGGCCGAGATCGTGGACGAGCGCGGCGCAGATGAGCAGATCGGAGTTGACGCCCGGGTGCAGCTGGCAGGTCTCGTGGGCGAGCGTCGCCACCGCGACGGTGTGCTCGAGCAGCCCTCCCAGGTAGGCGTGGTGGCTGCGCTGGGTGCAGGGGGCGCGCCGCCACTCGGCGCGCAGCGCGGCGTCGGCGAGCAGCACCGCGAGCAGCCGGGAGTAGGCGCGGTCATAGACCTCCCCGGCGAGATGCTCGAGAAAGCCGTCGAGCTCCTCGAGGTCGCGGTAGGCGGTCGGCAGGAAGCGCCCTGGGTCGGCGTCGGCGCCGTCGGCGCGGGCGATGTCGGTGAGCTCGAGCGTGAGCGCGTCGCGAAAGCGCTCGACCCGTCCGCGCACCCGCACGATGTCGCCGCGCTCAAAGCGTCCGGCGAGGGCGTCGGCGTTCTGAAACGCGCGGGCCGACAGCGAGCCGGTGCGATCACGCAGCTCGAGGGCGAGATAGGGCGAACCGGTGCGGGTGGTGAGCCGGTCCTTGCGGGTGCACGCATAGACGCCGGTCACCTCCTCCCCGGGCCGCAGCACGCTCAGCGTCGGGGCGGGGTCGCCGGGGATGATCCTCGTCGGTTGCTCAGCGGTCATCTCGTCACGGACTAACGTTAAAGCCAATGCCGCCCCTGCAATGGGAGCATCGCCCCGACGGATTGCGATCTCCAGCTCTGGTCTGTGCCTTCAAGGGGTGGAACGACGCCGCCGACGCCGCCTCCAGCGCGATCGAGTTCGTCGGTACGTCGCTCGGCGCCACCCGCTTCGCCACGATCGACCCCGAGGAGTTCTACGACTTCCAGGCGACGCGGCCGCGCACCAAGCTCTCCGACGGGCAGACGCGCGAGATCGTGTGGCCGGCCGTCGAGCTCTATGAGGCCCGCGTCCCGCTCGCCGACCGCGACCTGATCCTGATGGCGGGCACCGAGCCGTCGTTTCGGTGGCGGACGTTCTGTGAGATCGTCATCGAGCTCGCCGAGGTACTGGGCACCGAGTTGTTCGTGACCCTCGGTGCGCTGCTCGCCGACGTGCCCCACACCCGCTCGATCTCGGTCACCGGGCTGTCCTCCGACAAGGCGCTCGTGTCCCGCCTGGGGCTCGCCCCCTCCTCCTATGAGGGTCCGACCGGAATCGTCGGCATCCTGCATGCCGCCTGCCAGCAGGCGGGTCTGCCCTCCGCGTCGCTGTGGGCCGCGGTCCCCCACTACATCGCCGCGACGCCCAACCCCAAGGCGGCGCTCGCACTCGTGCGCAAGCTCGAGGGCCTGATCGGGATCGCCGTCGACGGCTCCGAACTGGAGGCCGCGTCGGCCGACTACGAGCGCCAGGTGAACCTCGCGGTGCAGTCCGACCCCGACGTGCAGGCGTTCGTCGAGCGTCTGGAGGCGGCCGCCTCCGAAGAGGACGAGAGCGACGAGCCGACGACGCTGCCCTCGGGGGAGACGATCGCCCGGGACCTGCAGCGGTTCCTGCGCCAGCGTGGCGGGGACGGCGGCGACGGGCCCGGCGACGGCTCCGACATCCCCTTCTGAGAGGCCCCCGGCTCAGCGCTCGGCAGCCGGGCACAGCAACCGGTGGTCACACAGTGAGCAGGCGGTGAACGACGGGGTCGGCTCGAAGTCCTGGGCGCGGATCCCCTCCGCGACCTCGGTGGCGACCTCGCGCACCCACTGCTCACGGTCCCCGTCGTCGGGCACCGCGACCTTCTCATCGTCGAGCAGGTAGTAGTAGGCCTGCTGGGAGGCGTCCAGGCGCCACGCCTCCCGGGCGGCGACCGCGTAGAGCGACAGCTGGACGTCGTCGGCGAGCGCGGCGGAGCTCTTCGGGCGACCGGTCTTGTAGTCGATCAGCTCATACGCGCCGTCCGGCAGGCGATCGACGCGATCCACCCGCCCGCGCAGCAGGTGGGGCCCGAGCGTGAACTGGAACTTGCGCTCAAACCAGACCGGCTGCGCCGAGCCGGAGGCGAAGCGCTCGTGGTAGCGGGTCAGCGCGACCGCCGCCTTGCCGCGCAGCTGACGCTCCTGCTCGGTGTCCCCGAAGCCGCCGCGCCGCCAGCCGGCGTCGAGCAGGCCGAGCAGCTCGGGCAGCGACGGCGTCCCGGCGGTGGTGGGCGGGCCCGGGGTCTCGGAGGCGGTCTCCCGGACCGCGCCCGCGTGGTAGCGCTCGAGCACCTGGTGGACGAGGATCCCGAAGCGCTGGTGCACGGTCGGCTCCTGGGGGATGCGCAGCACCCGCGTGAACTTGTACTTCAGCGGACACGAGCGGTAGGTGTCGATGTCGCTCGCCGACATCCTCACGCCCTCGCCGCGCAGCGGCAGAAACGGGGCGAGCGACGGCTCGTCGCGGGCGGCGAGCGCCTGACCGCGGGCCCGGGTGTCGCGCTCGGCGTCACGCAGGTAGTCGTCCAACGGGGAGGTGTCGAAGATCTCCCGCTGCTCGGCGGTCACCGCCTGGCCGATGCGGGCGTTGATGTCGCGCAGCGACTCGGTGACGCCACCTGCGCCACCCACGCCGCCGCCGGCACCCGACGGGGTCGCGTCCTCGCCGGCGGCGAGCAGCGCCGCCACCTTGAGCAGCTCCAGATAGCGCACGACCGCGTGGGAGACGTCGAGGTCGGTGTCGAGGCGCAGCTCGCCGAGCCGGCCCGCGGCTCGCGTGGTCCCCTCCAGGAGCTCGTCGCGCAGCAGCCGGTAGGTGGAGTGCAACGCCTCCGCGGGGCCGAACAGCTCCTCGGCGCGGTCCTGCCACGTCAGCTGCAGCGCGGCGGCGACCTCCTCGATGATCCCCAGCGGGGCGAGCGGCTCCCCATGCCCGTCGGCGCGCGGGTAGGCGAGCACGAGCCGGCGCCGGGCCCGACCGGCACCGAGCGCGAGCTCCTGGCGCAGCGCGCGCTCCCGGGTGGCGGGGGAGTCGGGCGCCGGTGGCTCGCCCAACAGCGCATCGGGGACCGGTGGCGACGGGCGCGCGGCGAGCCCCGCGCTCAGGCCCACGATGTAGACGTGGTCGACCTCCAGGCCACCGGCGGCGGTCGCGGTGAGGATCTGGACAGTGCCAGGCGGCGCGGACCCGAGATCGGGCTCCTCCTCGCGACCGAGGCCGACCTCGGCCACGGCGGCGATCGAGCGCGCGAACTCACGCGGAGTCGACTGGGGCGCCCGCGCGGTGTGGGCTTCGGCCAGCTCGCCGAACGCGGCCAGGGCCCGCAGCCGGCCGACGGTGTCGGGCCGCGCCGCGAATAGGCCCTGGCGCCGCAGGCCCAGGCGATCGATGAGGCGGTGGACGTAGAGGTCCGGGCGACTCGAGTCCAGGGCCGCGCCCGACGCACGGTGGATGCTGAGGAACTCGCGGATCCGGTCCCGGGCCTCGGGCGGCACCAGCGGGGATTCGAGCGCCGCCGCCAGGGCACTCACCATGTCGAGCTTGCGCCGGCGCGCGATCTGGGTGCAGCGAGCGATGTCGACGGAGCGCAGCGACACCGGCGGGCGGGCGAGCGCGCGCACGACCGCCGGGGCGTCGGTCGGGTCGGCGAGCAGCCGCAGCCACGCGAGCAGGTCCCGGATCTCGGCCCGCTGAAAGAAGACCGCCTCGCCGATCACCCGGTGGGGGATCGCGCGTTCCTCGAGGGCGACGCCGAGCGACTGGCCGACGAGCGTCGCATCGGGGACGACCACGGTGATCGCGCCCGGCGCCACCCCCTCGCGCGTGACCAGGCGCTCGATGTCGACGGCCACCGACTGGGCCTGAGAGCGCTCGTCGGCGCAGCGCCACAGCTCGACCGGTCTCGCGGAGGGCCCAGGGTGCGCGCCCGCGCCGGTGCCCGTCGCCTCCGAGGCAGACGGCGGCGCGGCCCCGCCCATCGCCTCGGAGAGCGGCGACGCGGACCCGCCCGCCCCCGCCCCCGCATGTCCGAGGCAGACCCGCACCGCGTGGGCGATCGCCGGTGGGCAGCGATACCCCTCGATGAGGGTGACGACATGCGTCGCCTCCCCCATCGACCGGGTGATCGCGTCCAGGCGCAGCTCGCCCGCCCCGCGCAGCTGGCGCACACCGGCGTCGGGGTCCCCCGCGACCGTGAGCTGGGCCACCCCGGCCGCGAACACGAGCGCGACCGCCGCGGGCTCGAGCTCCTGGGCGTCGTCGAGCAGCAGGTGGGTGGGCGGCCCCCGGGCCCGCTCGGGGGCACGGCCGGCGAGCGCGAGCGCGTCGCCGATCAGGCCCCCGTCGTCCCGGGCGCTGGCCGCCGCGAGCAGCCGCTCGTGGACGCGATAGATCTCGGCGAACTCCCGTTCCCGCGCGGCGTCGATGCCGCCGTCGGTCGCCTCGTCGAGGCCCTCGGCCCAGCTGCGATAGCGCTCGGCATCGACGAGCTCGGCCTTGAGCCGGTCGATGCGCCGCACGAAGGATCCCAGCAGCGCCGTCGGGCGCCCGCCGAGGTCGTGGTGGCGCAGCGGGAGCTCGTCGATGTGCTCGGTGAGCAGCGCCAGGCGGTCGCCCGGACCCAGCAGGGTCGGACCCCAGCCGGCGCCCGGGGGGGCCGCGGCGGCGAGGATCCGGCGGGCGAGATCCGCGGGGGTGAAGACGTCGAGCGCGTCGGTCCCCCGGACGCGCCCACCCCCCAGGACGGTCCGCAGGAGCTCGGCGCGCGCTGCCGTGGGCACGAGCACACCGATCTGCTCAGGCTCGCATCCGTCGGCGAGCAGGCGTTCACAGCGTGCGGCGATCACGGTCGTCTTGCCCGAGCCGGCGGGGCCGCGGACGACGAGCCGCGGCCCGTCGTGTGAGACCCCCTCGCGCTGGGCGTCGCCGAGGTGGTCAGACGGTCTGGCGGCGGGCTCCTCGGTCACCTCTGCCAGCATAGGTTCACGATGACGACCACCGAGACCCTGAATGCGACGGATTGGCTGGGCGCCTGCCGGCGCGCCGCCGACGGTCTCGCGCAGCTGCTCGGCGGGGCCGGGGACACCGACGAGCGCGCCGTCGAGACCGGCACTCGAGGCGCCGGCGGTGACCGCACGCTCGTGCTCGACCGCTCCGCCGAGGAGATCGTGTTCGCCGAGCTTCAGACGATCCACGCGCAGGGCGTCGACTTCACCGCGATCTCCGAGGAGCGCGGCGAGCAGTGCTTCGGCGACGGTCCTCTGCGAGTCGTGATCGACCCGATCGACGGTTCGCTGAACGCCAAGCGCGACGCGCTGCACTACTCGCTGTCGGTGGCGGTCGCCGACGGGGAGACGATGGCCGACGTCGGCTTCGCCTTCGTCCATGACTTCGGCGCCCGCGAGCAGTGGTGGGCGATCCGCGGCGAGGGCGCGTGGCGCGCGCCGGCGCATCGACCCGACGACGCGTGCCGGCTGGATCCGACGCTCGACGCGCGGCGCTCCAGCCAGGGCAAGCTCGAGCTGCTCGCGATCGAGAACGCCGACCCGCGCTGGCTGCGCGACAGCGCCGACGAGCTCGTCGAGGTCGCTCATCGGCTGCGGGCGCTGGGCACGATCGCGGTCGCCCTGTGTCAGGTGGCGGCGGCCCGCTACGACGGGCTCGTGACGCTCAAGCGGGCGCGGGGGGTCGACGCCGCCGCCGGTCAGCTGATCGTCCGGGAGGCCGGCGGCCTCGTCGCCTTCCCCGACTGCGAGAGTCCGCTCGCGGCCCTGCTGGACACGGAGCCCGGCTCGCGGCTGATCGCGGCGCGCGACGCCGCGGGCCTCCGCGCGCTGGCAGCGGTCGGCGCATGATCGACTGGATCGTCGCCGAGCGCCTGGCGGCGCTGATCGCCGGGCGCGGCGACGCCCCGCCCCCGGCCTCGGTCGCCAAGCTCGCGGCCACCGCGCAGGACGCCGAGCGGCGGGTCGCGCGCTACACCGGGCTGACGCCGGTCCGTCCGCTGCCCCCGCCGGAGGCGATCGCCCGCCGGGAGTGGATCCACGCCAACGTCGCGACGATGAGCCGGATGCTCGACCCGGTGCTCGAGCGCGCGCAGGACCGGCTGTCGAGTCGGCGCCGGCCGACGATCATCCGGGGCGGCGGCCTCGCCCCCGCGGCGATGTCGCTGACCGTGAGCGTTGCGGTGACCGCCGAGCTGGCGGTCGTGCTCGGGTTCCTCGCCCAGCGCGTGCTCGGCCAGTACGAGCTCGTGCTGCTCGACGACGGCGACTCGCCGACGCCGCCGCGGCTGCTGTTCGTGATGCCCAACCTCGGCTCCGCGGTCGCCTCCCTCGACGTCCCCGAGGACGAGTTCCTCACCTGGGTGACCCTGCACGAGGTGACCCACGCCGTCCAGTTCTCCGGGGTGCCGTGGCTGCAGGGCTACCTCGGCGGACTGCTCTCGCAGCTGCTCAGCTCCGCGGAGCTGCGCATGGACGCGCCGCGCGGCCGGCGACTGCCCTCGCGCGCCCAGCTTGCCCGCTCGCTGCGGGCCGCCCGTGACGGTGACGTCGTGGGGATCTTCGCCGGCCCCGTCGAGCGCGAGACGCTCGACCGCGTGCAGGCGGCGATGGCCGTCGTCGAGGGCCACGCCGAGCACGTGATGGACGCCGTCGCGCCGGAGCTCCTGCCCTCGCTGCCGCGCCTGCGCGCCTCACTCGACCGGCGGCGCAAGACCCAGAAGGGCCTGTCGCGGATCCTCGGCAAGCTGCTCGGCATGGAGATGAAGATGCGCCAGTACGAGCAGGGGAAGTTCTTCTGCGACGCGATCGTGGAGGCGGCCGGTACCGAGGCCCTCGTGCGGGTGTTCTCCGCGCCCGAGGCGCTGCCGAGTCTCGACGAACTCGCCGCGCCGGCGGACTGGATCGCCCGGATGGGACTCGGCGCGCAGCTGGCGGGCGCGACACCCACGCCCTAGCCGCCGGCCGATCGCGCGGCGGGGCGGCGCCGTGTCCGCTGCCGATCGAGATCGTGAAAAGCGTGACGGATGTCACTGTTCGGTGAGAACGTATGTTTGTAGTGTGGCACTCACCGACACAGTGACCACTTTGGGTACGACCGCGCCGCGGTGACCCCCGAGGACGAGGAGTCCAATGCCTGACACGACCAACGGTCAGACCGCAGCCGCCGCTCACGCCCGCGCCTCCGAGGCCGGCCAGAAGGCCGCCGCGACGCGTAAGCGCAACGCCGCCAAGAAGGCCGCGACCAACGTGCGAGGCGACGCCCGCCGCGCCGTCACCGACGCTCGCTCCACCGGCTCGACGCTGAAGGCCGACGCCAAGCGCGCGGTGACCGACACCCGGACCGCCGCCGATGCCGCCCGCGCGGCGACCGAGGCCGAGGCGAAGGTCCGCGCCACGCAGGTCCGTCATCTCGCCGAGCGCACCGTCGACGTGCCCGTCGGCGTCAGTCTCGTCGCCCGGGACAACGTCGTCTCGACCGTTCGCGGCCTGGCCTCGACGCTGTCTGACCGCACCTACCGCGAGCGTGAGCTGTCGCGCTATGAGCGCCGCGGCGAGCGTGCCCGGACCCAGCTCGAGACCCAGGTCCGCCAGACCCGGACCGAGCTCGAGCGCGGTGTGCGTGAGCGCAGCTCCCAGGTGAGCCGAATCGTCAGCGACGCCCAGCGGAGGATCAGCTCACTCGCTGCGTGATCGATTTCACCCAGCGGGGGCCCGGGAGAGCCTACGTTGGGTTGTATTCGCCGGCCTCATAACCTCGCCGGCGGATGAAGCACCCTCTCCTCCCTCAACTGCCGGGGCGTCACAGTGATGTGGCGCCCCGTCGGTCTTTAAATCGCCCGCACGTCTCCCGGAGGTGTCACTCGGTATGCAGCTGTCACTGATGATCGAAGGCCAGATGGGCGTCACGTGGGAACAGTGGCTCGCGCTCGCGTCGGCATGTGAGACGCACGGGATCGAAACGATGTTCCGCTCCGACCACTACCTCAACCTCGGCGGATCCGCGGAGCTCGGCTCACTCGACGCCTGGGGCACGCTGTGCGCCCTGGCGGCGGTGACCCGCACGCTACGGCTGGGCACGATGGTCTCCCCGGCGACGTTCCGCCACCCCTCCGAGCTCGCCAAGCTCGTGACCACCGCCGACCAGGTCTCGGGCGGTCGCGTCGAGCTCGGACTCGGCGCCGGCTGGAACGAGCCCGAGCATGCCGCCTACGGCTTTGCGTTTCCGCCCCTGAAGACCCGCATGGACCTGTTGGAGGAACAGCTGGCGGTCGTGCACGGCAACTGGTCCGCGGGGCCGTTCTCGTTCTCGGGCTCCCACTACACGCTCGACGGGCTGGTGGCGCTCCCCCGGCCGGTGCAGCGCCCCCACCCGCCGCTGCTCATGGGCGGCGCCGCCGGACCCCGTGCGGTGGCGCTCGCGGCCCGCTACGCCGACGAGTACAACGTCGTCTACCCGAGCGTCGATCAGGCGCGCGAGCGTCGTGAGCGGGTGCGGGCCGCGTGCGCGAAGGCCGACCGGGAGCCGATCGCGTTCTCGGTGATGACGGGCGTCGTGGTCGGCGAGGACGATGCGTCGCTTACCGCGCGGGCGACGGCCGTGGAGCGGCGAATGGGCCTCGAGCCCGGGCGGCTGCTGCGCGAGCCGCCCGCGGGCTGGATCGTCGGCACCGTCGAATCGGTCGCCGTCCAGCTCCGGGCGCTCGGCGACGTCGGCGTGGACCGGGTGCTGTGTCAGCACATCGCCCACGAGGACACGGAGATGGTCGCCGTCCTCGGGGAGCGCGTCGCGCCGCTCGTCGCCTGAGCCGCCGCGGGACAGGTCTCCTGAGAGTGTTCAGGAGCCGCGGTAGGTGGTGTAGCCGAATGGAGAGAGCAGCAGCGGCACGTGGAGATGGGCGCCGCCCTCTGCGACGCGGAAGGTGATGCTCACCTCGGGAAAGAACGCGTCGGGCCCGTGATGGGCGCCGACGTCGAAGCGCAGCCGATGCACGCCCGAGGCGTCGCTCTCCAGGGACGGGGAGCGGCCGTCGGCGTCGGTGAACGCGGTGGCGAGCTCCCGCCACCCGCCGTCACCGACGGCATCACCGACCGCGAGCGTGACCGGCATCCCGGCCACCGGCCGCCCGGTGGCGGTATCGAGCACATGGGTCGTGATCCGGGTCATCGCGCGATCCGCTGACCGAGCCGCCGATGGGTGATCTCACGCTGCTGCTCGGCGGCGAGCCGCAGCTCGGTCTCGGGATCGTTGCCCAGACGCGACCGCAATGCCTCGAGGATCTGCGCCGCGTCGCGGCCGGCGGCGCGGATCAGGAACACGTGACCGAAGCGTGCCGCATAGCGCGCGTTGCCGGCGGCGAGCGCGGCGACTTGAGCGGGGGTGGCGGTCGCGCCGGCGGCCTGCTCAGCGGCGCCGCGGGCGTCACCGGGGCGCGGGGCGCCGATCGGGGAGTGGGCGGCGAACGCCTCCCGCCAGTCATCGTCATCGAGCGCGTCGAAGGCCGCGTCCGCTGCCGCGACAAGCGCGTCGGGGGAGCCGTAGGGCCGCGCCCGGAGCATGAGCGACGCCCATCGCCGGGAGCCCGCCAGCTCCAGCAGGACCGCCCGCGCCCCGGCCGGGTCCAGCGCGTCGAGCTCGTCGACGGTGAGCGCGACGTCGGGGAGATCGGCGCCGGCGGCGGATCGTTCCTCGGGCGTTCGGGTGCTCAACTCACAGGCAAGGATGGTGAGGCCGTCGGGCGCTGTCAAGACCGGGCCGGATCTGGCACCGTGTCGGCTCATGGCCCGTCCCCCGGTGAGTCCCCGTGTGCTCGCGGTCGCCCGCGGCGAGGCCCCCGCCGATCTGCTCATCCGCGGCGGCCGGGTGCTCGCGACGACGACCCACGAGTGGATCGACACCTCGCTGGCGATCGCCGACGGGGTGATCGCCGGCTGGGGGGACCGCGATGCGGTGACCGAGCTCGACGTCGGGGGGGCCGCGCTCACGCCCGGCTTCATCGACGCCCACATGCACCTCGAGTCGACGAAGCTGTGGATCGACGCGTTCACCTCGACGGTGCTGGCGCTCGGCACCACGGCGGTCGTCGCCGACCCCCACGAGCTCGCCAACGTGCTCGGGGTACCGGGGGTGCTCGCGCTCATGCGGGCCGTCGCACCGCTGCCGATCACGTTCGCCGTCTACGCCTCCAGCTGCGTCCCCGCCTCGCCGTTTGAGACCGCCGGCGCGACGCTCGACGCCGGCGATATCAGCGCGCTCATCGACGACCACGGTGCCCGGGGGATCGCCGAGGTCATGAACTTCCCCGGGGTGATCGCCGGCGAGCCCGAGATGCTCGCCCGGATCGCCGCCGCCGGGCCGCTGCGCGTCGACGGGCACAGCCCCGGGGTCCGCGGACGTGACCTCGACGCCTACATCGCCGCCGGGGTCGAGTCAGACCACGAGGCGACCGAGGCCGACGAGGCGCTGGAGAAGCGGCGCAAGGGGATGTGGGTGTTCCTGCGCGAGGGCTCGGCGTCGCGCAACATCCGGGCGCTGGCCCCCACCGTGATCAGCCACGGGATCTCACACGCGACGCTCTGCACCGACGACCGTGAGCCCTCGACGCTGCTCAACGACGGTCACGTCAACGACTGCGTGCGGATCGCGGTCGCGTGCGGGGTGCCGGAGATCGACGCGATCCTGCTCGCCACCGCCAACCCGGCCGCCTACCACGGCCTGCACCGACTGGGGAGCCTCGGTCCCGGCCACCAGGCCGACGTGCTCGCCTTCGACGAGCTCGGGTCCTGGATCCCGACCTCGGTGTGGCAGGCCGGAAGCCTGGTCGCCCGCGGCGGAGCGACTCTCCCCGGGGCGGTGCCCGCCGCGCCCGCACCGCGGCTGCTCTATGACACCGTCCGGATCGGCCGCCTGCCGAGCGCCGGCGAGCTCACCCTGGAGGTGGCGGCGGGCACGACCGTCCGGGCCGTCGGCGTCGATTCGGACAGCCTCACCACCCGTGACGCGCAAGTCGTCACCGGGTCGGGGGCCGACCTCGCGTTCGCGGCGGTGGTGGAACGCCACCACGCGACCGGCCGGGTCGGGCGCGGCTTCGCCACCGGCTTCGGCCTGCGGCGCGGCGCGCTGGCCTCGACCGTCGCCCACGACGCCCACAACGTCGTCTGTGTCGGCGCCGACGGTGAGGCGATGGCGGCCGCGGTCGCGCGGCTGGCCGAGATCGGTGGCGGACAGGTCGCGGTGCGCGGCGGGCGGGTCGTCGCCGAGGTGGCGCTGCCGCTCGCCGGGCTGATGAGCGACCGGCCGGCCGGCGAGGTGGCGGGGGCGCTGGAGACGCTCGGGCGGGCCGCGGCGAGCGAGCTCGGGGTGTCCGTCGCCGAGCCGTTCATGCAGCTCTCGTTCATCGCGTTGTCGGTGATCCCGGCGCTGCGGCTCACCGACGGCGGGCTCGTCGACGTCGACGCGTTCGCCCACGTCGAGTCGATCCTCGGATGAGCTCCGGGGCCGACCGGCGGCGGGACCGGTTTGTCCGTGGGGCCATAGATCGCCGATCCGGGCTGACCAAGACTCACAGTGTCCAGTCGTGAGTCAATCTGAAGGTGGGGCGATGAGCGCAACCGTCGACGCAGGTCCTGAGGTCCAGCCCGGCGGCTCGGTCGAGGACGAGCCGGTCTTCGAGAGCCGCGGGATCGACTACATCCCGCTCGCGGAGCGTCGCGGCAAGCCCACCGATCTCGCCTGGATGTGGGCCGGCGCCCTCTTCAACGTCGAGTACGTCGTCTACGGCGCGCTCATCATGTCCTTTGGCCTGCGGTTCTGGCAGGCGGCGCTCGTCATCGTCCTCGGCAACCTGTCCTACCTCATCTCCGGGCTCGGCTCGCTGCAGGGACCGCGAGCCGGGACCGCCGCG
>CAZZWJ010000006.1:14748-26027 GCA_964657875.1 uncultured Solirubrobacteraceae bacterium | reverse complement strand
TGCTGCGCTATGTCGAGCAGGCCGGGCTCGTGGAGCCGGCTCGTTCGACCGCCGGTTACCGGCTCTACGGACCCGGAGAGCTGCAGCGCCTGCGCACGCTGAAGGAGCTGCTCGAGCGCTTCGCGGTGTCGCTGTCGGACGTCGCCTTCGCGACCCGGCTGGCCGACGACGCCGAGCTGCGCGAGGCGATCAGCGGCTGGCGGGCCACGCAGGCCACCCGGCCCGTCGACGTCACCGACGACGACTGGCTGCGCTTTGAGCAGGACAAGCATGAGCGGCTGCTCGCGGCCGCCGCCTGAAGATGACCCGAACCCCACTCCCAGGAGCTGACAGATGAGCACGACCGCCGAACCGATCACCGACTTCAAGGTCGCCGACCTGTCGCTCGCCACCCTGGGTCGCAAGGAGATCGATCTCGCCGAGCACGAGATGCCGGGCCTGATGGCCACCCGCCGGGAGTTCGCCGACGCCCAGCCGCTCAAGGGCGCGCGGATCACCGGCTCGCTGCACATGACGATCCAGACCGCGGTGCTCATCGAGACGCTCACGGCGCTCGGCGCCGAGGTGCGGTGGGCGAGCTGCAACATCTTCTCCACCCAGGACCAGGCGGCGGCCGCGGTCGTCGTCGGCCCCGACGGCACGCCCGAGGACCCGCAGGGCATCCCCGTCTACGCCTGGAAGGGCGAGACGCTCGCCGAGTACTGGTGGTGCACCGAGCAGGCGCTGGACTGGAGCTCCACCGGCGACGGCGAGGGTCCCAACATGATCCTCGACGACGGCGGCGACGCGACGCTGCTCGTCCACCTCGGCGTCGAGTACGAGGCGTCGGGCCAGGTCCCGGACCCGAGCACGGCCGACAGCGACGAGCACCGCGTCATCCTGGAGCTGCTCACCCGCTCGGTCGCCGAGGAGCCCCAGCGCTTCACGCAGATCGCCGCCGCGATCAAGGGCGTCACCGAGGAGACGACGACCGGCGTCCACCGGCTCTATGAGTTCGCCAAGCAGGGCAAGCTCCTGTTCCCGGCGATCAACGTCAACGACTCCGTCACCAAGTCGAAGTTCGACAACAAGTACGGCTGTCGCCATTCGCTCATCGACGGCATCAACCGGGCGACCGACGTCCTGATCGGCGGCAAGGTATGCGTCGTCGCCGGCTACGGCGACGTCGGCAAGGGCTCCGCGGAATCCCTGCGCGGCCAGGGCGCCCGGGTGATCGTCACCGAGATCGATCCGATCTGCGCACTGCAGGCGGCGATGGACGGCTACCAGGTCGCGCGCCTGGAGGACGTGGTCGGTGACGCGGACATCTTCATCACCACGACCGGCAACAAGGACGTCATCACCGCCGCTCACATGGGGTCGATGAAGCATCAGGCGATCGTCGGGAACATCGGTCACTTCGATAACGAGATCGACATGGCCGGCCTCGCGGCCACGCCCGGCGTGCAGCGCACGACGGTCAAGCCGCAGGTCGACGAGTGGCGCTTCTCCGACGGCCGCACGATCATCGTGCTGTCCGAGGGCCGGCTGCTCAACCTCGGCAACGCGACCGGACATCCGAGCTTCGTGATGTCCAACTCGTTCACCAACCAGGTGATGGCCCAGATGGAGCTGTTCGCCAACGAGGGCGCGTACGCAAACGACGTCTACACGCTGTCCAAGCAGCTCGACGAGAAGGTCGCGCGGCTGCACCTCGACGCGCTCGGCGTGCGGCTCACCGAGCTCACCCCGGCTCAGGCCGACTACCTCGGCGTCGCGTCCGAGGGCCCCTACAAGCCCGAGCACTACCGCTACTAGGACCCGCTCGGGGTCCGGAGGACCACGCATGGCGCGAGCGCGCACGGCGGCGGCCGAGGTCGCCGACCCCGCGCTCGCGCCCGACGGCGAGGCGCGGATCGAGTGGGCGGCGGGGCAGATGCCGGTGCTGCGCCGCATCCGCGAGCGCTTCGCAAGGGAGCAGCCGCTGGACGGGATCCGGATCGCCGCCTGCCTGCACGTCACCGCGGAGACCGCGAGCCTCGTCCGGGCGCTCACCGAGGGCGGCGCCGAGGTCGCGCTGTGCTCGGCCAATCCGCTCTCCACCCAGGATGACGTGGCGGCCGCGCTCGCGGTCGCCGGCGACGTCGAGGTGCGGGCGCGCCGCGGCGAGGACATGGACGCCTACGTCGGTCATGTGCGGGCGCTCCTGGACAGCCACCCGCAGATCACCCTCGACGACGGCGCCGACCTGCTCGCGACCGCTCACGCGCGGGCCCGCAAACGCCCGCAGGAACCGTGGCGGGTGGTCGGCGGGACCGAGGAGACGACCGCGGGACTCATCCGGCTGCGCCGCCTGCATGCCGAGGAGGGGCTGCGCTGTCCGGTGATCGCGGTCAACGAGGCCCGGACCGAGCGGGCGCTCAACGACCGCCACGGCACCGGGCAGTCGGCCCTGGACGGCGTCGTGCGCGCCACCAACATGCTGCTGGCCGGCAACACGGTCGTCGTCGTCGGCTACGGCTGGGCGGGTCAGGGCGTCGCCGAGCGCGCCCGGGGGGCGGGGGCGGTGGTGATCGTCTGCGAGGTGGATCCGCTACGCGCGCTCGAGGCCCGGATGGCGGGCTATGAGGTGATGCCGGCGCTCGACGCGGCGACCCGCGGTGACCTGCTGATCACCGTCACCGGCTCGCGCCGGGTGCTGCGGGCCGAGCACTTCGAGGTGATGAAGGACGGCGTCGTGCTCGCCAACGCCGGTCATTTCGACGTCGAGATCGACCTCGACGCGCTGGAGGCGCTCGGCGGCGAGCGGCGCCGGCTCGTGCGCCCGCTCGTCGAGGAGTACCGCCTCGCCGACGGGCGCCGGCTCAACCTGCTGGCCCGGGGACGCGTCGTCAACCTCGCCGCCGCCGAGGGTCATCCGGCCGCGGTCATGGACGTCTCCTTCGCGCTGCAGGCGCTGTGCGTCGAGCAGCTCGTGCGGGAGCGGGGGACGCTCGCCCCCGGCGTGCAACCGGTCGCCGACGCCGTCGACCGCGAGGTCGGGCGCCTGAAGCTCGCCGCGCTGGGAGTGCGGATCGACGAGCCGACGCCGGAGCAGTCGAGTTATCGGGCGTCCTGGGGCTGAGGGCCCGAGACGCCACTCGCCAGATCCCGCCACTGATTCCGGCCCGGCCCCTTGAGCTACGCTGTCGCCTCGGTGAGCCCCGCAAAGGCCAAGTCGCCGGAGACGCTGCGTGGCGGTGTCGATCTCGGCGGCACGAAGATCGAGGCGATCATCCTCGACGCCGAACATCGCCGGCGCGGCTCGGCCCGCTCACCGACACCGACCGACGGCGGTCCGGAGCGGGTCGCCGCCCAGATCGCGGACGTGCTCACGCAGGCGGCCCGGGAGGCGAAGGTCGCGCCGTCGAAGCTGATCGGGATCGGCGTCGGCTCACCCGGGGACGTGAACGACGAGGCCGGCACGGTCGCCAACGCCGGGAACCTGCCCGACTGGGCGGGCAGCTACGGGCTCAGCGCCGAGCTGAAGCGGCGCCTCGGCGTGCCGGTCCGACTCGGCAACGACGTCCAGGTGGCGACTCGCGCCGAGTTCGAGCTCGGGGCCGGGCGCCCCTACCGCTCGCTGATCATGCTCGCCTGGGGAACCGGGATCGGGGGCGGACTGATCCTCGACGGCAAGCTGTGGCTGGGCCGGGGTGGCGCCGGGGAGATCGGCCACACGGTCGTGCGGATGGGCGGCGCCCACTGCCCGTGCGGGCGGCGGGGGTGCCTGGAGGCCTACGCCGGGCGCGGGGCGATGGAGGCCCGGGCCCGCCGCGAGGTCGAACAGGGCGCCCACACCGACCTGTTCAAGCTGATGGCCGCCCGCGGGCGCGACCGCCTCACCTCCTCGGTCTGGGCCCACGCCCTGGATCACGGTGACCGCCTCGCCGGCCAGCTCGTCGATCGCGCCGTGGGAGCGCTGGCCGTCGGTCTCGCCTCGGCGGTCAACCTGCTCGACGTCGAGGGGGTGGTGATCGGGGGCGGCCTCGGCGTGCGCTTCGGTGACGCGATGGCGCGGCGGGTCGCCGCGGAGATGGCTCCGCACCTGTTCAACGATCGCCGCCCGCCCGCCGTCCACGTCGCCGAGCTCGGTGATGCCGGGGGCGCGATCGGCGCGTCACTGCTCGTCGCGCCCTGAGAATCCGGGGCTTGCGCGGGGTGTCGAGACGTCCCCGGGTCCGTTGGCGTACCCTCGGCCGGGGGCGATGCTCCCCATTTCGGGGCGAGTGAGGCAAGGTGCCGCGCTCTCTGACAGAGTCTCCGTTCTGCGCTGAGGCGGTCATGAGGTTTTGAGAAGGAGATGGGAGGAGACGTGAGCACGTCCGGAGGGACGGGTGCGACGGGCAACGGACGGTCCCCCAAGCTCCCGGAGGGGGCCGGGTCCAACGGTTCCGTGCGCTCACACGACGCCCGCCCGTCGCGCGCCAGCATCGCGGTGCGGACCGCGGCCGCCGCGGCGCTCGTCGCCGCGGTCGTCGTCGTGGTCGTGCTCGTCTTCGCCAACAGCTCGGGCTATGTCATCCACGCCGACTTCCAGGACGCCAGCGGCCTGGTCACCGGTGACAACGTGCTGCTGGGGACCGCCGCGGTGGGGACGGTCAAGTCGATCTCCGTGACCCCGCACGGGCAGGCGAGCATCGGCTTGAGCCTGCACGGCACCGGAACCCTGCACCAGGGGACGGTCGCCCGCATCCAGGAGGATTCGCTGTCGGGCATCGCGTCCAAGTACGTCTCGCTGCAGCCGGGCCCCGTCACCGCGGCGCCGCTGCGCGGCGGGGCCACGATCGGCACGGCCGACACCTACTCGGAGGTGAACGTCGATCAGCTGTTCGACACGTTCAACTCCAAGACGCGGACCGGCCTCTCGAACCTCATCCGCGGGGAGGCGACGATGCTGCGCGGCAAGGGGCAGCTGGCCAACCGCACGCTCGAGTATCTGGCCCCGGGCCTGCAGAGCACGAGCGATGTCGCCCACGAGCTCGCCCGGGACGAGCCGGCCTTCGACGGCCTGATCGTCAAGGGCGCCGAGGCGATGAAGGCGCTCGCCTCCCGTTCCACACAGCTCTCACAGCTGATCGCCAACACGAACACCGCCACCGGCGCGATCGACCGCCAGAGTCAGGCGCTGCAGGCGACGCTCTCCCTCGCTCCCGCGACACTCCGTCGCTCGACGCGCACGTTCGCGGGACTCGACACGACGCTCAACCGCCTGGATCCGGTCATCGCGGCCGCCAAGCCCGCCTCCCGGCGCCTGGCGCCGTTCCTCGCCGGACTGCGATCGGTCTCCACGGAGGCGATCCCGACGCTCGCCAAGCTCGACACCCTCATCTCAGACCCCAACGGCGGCGGTGACCTGACGACACTCGCCGAGTCGGCGCCGGGGCTCGTGACCCAGGCCGACCGCGCGTTCCCGACGCTCGTGCGCAACTTCACCGAGTCCCGCGCGCAGATCAACTACCTGCGGGAGTACACCCCCGACATCGTCGCCGCGCTGTCCAACGTCGGTCAGGCGAGCTCCTACTACGACGCCAACGGCCACTACGTGCGCACCTCGCCGCTGATCTTCCCGTTCACGACCAACTCGATGGGGCAGCTCGTCGCCCAGAACCCCGCCGACCGCTACGACGGGCTGCAGCACGTGAGCAACCGCTGTCCCGGGTCGGCGGCGCAGGCGAACCCCGACGGGTCCTCACCGGTCAAGGTGGCGGGTTGTCAGACGAGCAACGTCCCGGCGGGCCCGTGAGACGGCTCGCGCTCATCGCCGCCGTGCTCGCCGCCACGGTCACCGCGGTCGCGCTGCTCGCCGGTCAGTCACGGTCGGCCGGAGCCGTGAACGGCCCCTACGTCGTGCGGGCGATCTTCGACAACGCCTCCTACGCGGCGACCGGCGAGGACGTGACGATCGCCGGCGCCAACGTGGGCGCGATCACCTCCCTGGCGGTGACGACCTCCAATCAGGCGGCGGTCACGATCACGATCCACAACGCCGGCTTCGCGCCCTTCTACGCCAACGCCCGGTGCACGATCCGGCCGCAGTCGCTGATCGGCGACGAGTACGTCAACTGCGACCCGGGGACGAGCTCGCACGCGCGCCTGACGCGGATCGCCCACGGCCCGGGCCGCGGGGACTATTACCTGCCGGTCACCCAGACGAGCTCGCCGATCAACACCGACATCGTGCAGGACCTCTCCACCGAGCCGGTTCGCGAATCGCTGGCGGTGATCATCGGCGAGCTCGGCACCGGACTCGCCGCCCGCGGCGCGGACCTCAACGCGGTGATCCGCCGGGCCAACCCGGCGCTCGGGAACACCGACAAGGTGGTCAAGATCCTCGACAGCCAGGACCGCACGCTCGCGCGCCTGGCGACCAGCTCAGAGCGGGTGCTCGCGCCGCTGGCCGCCGAGCGCCGCCAGCTCTCGGGGTTCGTCATCCACGCCAACACGACCGCGGTCGCCGCCGCGCAGCGCTCCGCCGACATCTCCCGGACGTTTCATGAATTCCCGTCGTTCCTGCGCCAGCTGCGTCCGCTGGTGGCCGACCTGGGGACGTTGTCGGATGAGGGCACGCCGGTGATGACCGAGCTGGGGACGAGCGCCGCCTCGGTCGGCAAGGAGTTCGCCGCGCTCACCCCGTTCGCGCGCTCGGCCCGGACCGCCCTGATCGACCTCGGCAGCGCCGCGCAGAAATCCCAGGGCGATCTGGTCGCCTCCGAGCCGCTCGCGCGCCGGCTGCTCGCCGTCGGGCGCAACACGCGGCCGGCCGCCACCTCGCTCGACACGCTGCTCACGAGCCTCAACAAGACCGGCGGCATCGAGCAGCTGATGAACCTGCTGTATGAGGGGACCGCGGCCGGCAACGGCTTCAACAAGCTCGGCCACTACGTCCGCACCGAGCCGATCACGGGCGGCTGCACCGCCTACAGCACCGCTCACCAGGCCAACTGCTCGGCGGACTTCACGACCGGCCACGCGGGCCCGACCGCCGCCGTCACCCGGAGCGCCGCCACCGCGAGCGCGTCCTCCACGAGCGCGTCCACCGCGGACACGACCGTGCAGCAGGACATCGTCGACCGGGCGCTGCGGGCCGTGAGCACGCCGTCCACGAGCTCGGTGAGCGGCCTGCTCGGCTACCTCCTGGGAAGCGGCAAGTGAACGACCGCCGGCGCGCCGACGCCTCGATCCTCACCAGCCCGGTGCTCGTCGGCGCCCTCACGGTGCTCGTGGTGATCGTCGCCGTCGTGCTCGCCTACAACGCCAACAACGGCCTGCCGTTCGTGCCCACGTACGACCTCCACGTCAAGGTGGCCAACGCCGAGGAGCTGCAGCGTGGCGACGACGTGCACGAGGGCGGCGCGCTGGTCGGCCTCGTCTCCAGCGTGACCCCGGCGCGCAACGCCGCGGGCCGGCCGATCGCGATGCTCAACTTGAAGCTCTACAAGAGCGTCGAGCCGCTGCCCCGCGACACGACGTTCACGATCCGCCTCAAGGGCGCGATCGGCCTCAAGTACCTGGCGGTCAACCGCGGCCACGCCGCCGTCGGCTTCGCCGACAACGCGACCGTCCCGGTGAGCCAGTCCGGCGCGTCGGTGGACTTCGATCAGGTGCTGAGCATGTTCACCCCGGCCACCCGCAAGGGCGTGCAGTCGACGACGGTCGGCTTCGGGTCGGCGCTCGCCGGACGCGGACAGTCGCTCAACGAGACGATCGGGGCGCTGCGCCCGCTGCTCAGCGCCCTGGAGCCGGTCGCCGTCAACCTCGCGTCGCCGCGCACGCACCTCGCCGGGTTCTTCCGGGGTCTGGAGACCTTCAGCTCGGCGCTCGCACCGGTCGCCGGCGTCCAGGCGCAGCTGTTTCGCAACCTCAATTCGACGTTCGGGGCGATCGCGCCGGTCGCGCCCCAGCTCGCGGCCACGATCTCCGCCACCCCGCCGGCGTTTGAGGAGACGATCCGCGACAGCCCCCGGATCCGGTCCTTCCTGCTCGACTTCGGGTCGCTGCTGCACCAGGTCCGCCCGGGCCTGGCGACGCTGCGCACGAGCGCCCCGGTGCTCACCGACGCGTTCTCGACGGGCGCGCGGACGCTGCCGCCGACGGCGTCGCTGGACACCCAGCTCGTCGCGCTGTCCAAGCGCCTGTCGACCTACAGCGCCAACGGCTCGGTGCAGGGCGGCCTGGACCGGCTGTCGCTCACCGCCGCCTCGCTCAAGCGCCCGCTCGCGTTCCTGACCCCCGTGCAGTCGGTCTGCAACTACCCGACGCTGTTCCTCCGCAACGTCGCCAGCCTGCTCTCCGAGCACGTCACCGACGGTACGTTCCTGCGCTTCGTCCAGGTCGCGATCACCGACCTGCCCGGCCGTGAATCCGAGCCCAGCCACAAGCTCTACACCGGGCCGGTCGATCAGTCCTCGGGACCGGTCCACTCCGACCCCTATCCGAACACGGCCTCCCCCGGCGAGGTCGCCGAGTGCTCGGCGGGCAACGAGCCGTTCGTCAAGAAGGCCGTCGTCGGCAACCCGTCGGTCAACGTCGGCAAGAAGACCGAAGTGACGACCCGGAGCACGAAGTGATCGGCCGGCGGCAGTCGTCCGACGGGCACCCGGTGAAGCGCCGCCGGCGGCGCCATGCCCTGGTTCCCAACACGGGCGCGGGGATCATCGTCGGGATCGTCATCCTCGCCGCCTGCTGGCTCGTGTTCGGCGGCCCGACCCCGTGGGGCGGCGGCGGCTACAAGCTCCGGGCGGTGTTCACGGTCCAGACCGAGCTGCACCTCGACTCGCCGGTGCGGATCGCCGGCGTCGATGTCGGCAAGGTGACCTCGATCCACCACGTTCAGGGCAACTCGACCGCCGCGATGGTGACGATGACGATCTCCGGCCAGGGTCTGCCGATCCACTCCGACGCGACGCTGAACATCCGCCCGCGCCTGTTTCTGGAGGGCAACTACTACGTCGACCTCAAGCCGGGCACCCCGGAGGCGCCGGTGATGCACTCCGGCGGCGTGCTGCCCGCCGCACACACGAGCGGCCCGGTGCAGCTGGACCGGGTGCTGTCGGCGCTCAACTCAGACGCCCGCGGGAACCTGCAGACGTTCGTGCAGGGGTTCGGCGACGCGATGAACGCCAAGCCCACGGCGGCCGCCGACGCGACCGCCGACCCGTCTCAGCGGGGGCTCACGGCCGCCCAGTCGCTCAACCGCTCACTCACCTACTCCGCCGACGCGCTCAAGGCGTCGGCGATCGTCAACCAGGCGCTGCTCGGCGAGAGCCCGCATGACCTCTCCGGGGCGGTGACCGGCCTGTCGGCGACGTTCGGCGGCCTCGCGAACGCCGGTGGCCACCTGTCCGACCTGGTGACGAGCCTCAACACGACGATGGGAGCGCTCGCCGCCCGCCAGAGCGACCTCTCCCAGACGATCTCGCTGCTGCCCTCGACACTGCGCTCGATCGACGCGACGCTCGGCCCACTGCAGGCCTCCTACGCGCCGACGCGGACGTTCGCCCGCGACCTGCTCCCCGGCGTCCGGCAGCTGGGGCCGACGATCAACGCCGGCCTGCCGTGGCTCACCCAGGCCCGGGCGCTGCTCTCAAAGTCCTACCTCGGCGGCCTGCTCACCGACCTCTCACCGGCGGTCCGCAACACCGGCGCGACCGTGAAGGCCACCCGTTCGCTGCTCGGAGGCACCTACGAGCTCGCCGCGTGCTTCAACCACACGATCATCCCCACGGGCAACGAGACGATCTCCGATCCGCCGGTGAGCACCGGGCTGAAGGTGTATCAGGAGCTCTTCCAATCGGGCGTGGGGATCGCCTCGGCCTCCCAGGACTTCGACGGCAACGGCCGCTACGTGCGGGCGACCACCGGCGGCGGCAGCCTGCGCGAGCAGACCGCGTCGCTGCCCGGCGCCGGCCCGCTGTACGGAAACGCGGTGTATCCGACCCTCGGCACCCGGCCGAGCTACGACAACACCAAGCCGCCCTACGTGCGCTCGGTGGCGTGCCTGAAGCAGAGCCCCCCGAACCTCAACGCGGCCAAGACGGGGGTCGGGCCGTGAAACGGGCGATCCGCACCCACCGCGTCGACTTCACGGCGATCCTCGTGCTCGTCGGTCTCGCCGTGCTCGTCACCGGCTACATCCTCAAGCACCAGCCGGCGTTCAACTTCGGGCAGAGCTACGTCGTCATCAAGGCGGACTTCCCCGAGGCGTCGGCGGTCACCTCCGGCCAGGGACAGGCGGTGACGATCGCCGGCGTACAGGTCGGCCGGGTCGGCAGCGTGCATCTGAGCGGCGGCCAGGCGGTCGTGCAGATGAACATCGACAAGCAGTACGGCCCCCGCCTGTATCGCAACGCGACGGTGCTGCTGCGGCCGCGCACCCCGCTCAAGGACATGTACCTGGAGCTCGACCCCGGCACCCGGGGCTCGGGGCATATGCCGGGGGGCTCGACGATCACGAGCGCCAACACCGACCCCGACGTCGACGTCTCCCAGATCCTCGGCTCACTGGACTCCGATACCCGCAACTACCTGGTGCTGCTGCTCTCCGCCGGCGCCGGTGCGTTCAAGAAGGGTGGCGAGAGCAATCCGCGGACCACGCCCGACCCGGCCGCGGTCACGTCGCTGCAGCAGACGCTCAAGCGCTTTGCACCGCTGGCCCGGGACACCAAGACGTTCGCCTCGCTGCTGGCCACCCGCCAGGCCGACCTGCGCCGCGCCGTGCACAACCTCGACCTCGTCGCCGGCGCCCTGGGCGGCGTCGATCACCAGCTCACGTCGCTGGTCGTCGCCACCGACAAGAACTTCCGGGCGATCGCCAACAACGACAGCCAGCTCAAGCAGACGCTCACCCTGTTCCCGGGGACGCTGCGCGAGACCTCGACGGCGCTCGTCAAGGTGAGGAGATTCGCGACGGCGAGCACGACGACGCTGCACCGCCTGGTGCCGTTCGCGCGCAACCTCGGGCCGGCGCTCGCCGCCGCCCGCCCCCTGCTGCACGACACGACGCCGGTGATCGCCGATCAGCTGCGGCCGTTCTCGGTCGCGATCCGGCCGCTCGCCCGGACGCTCGCGCCCGCCGCCGGTCAGCTCAAGCTCGCGGTGCCCAAGCTCACCGCCTCGGTGGGGGTGCTCAACGACGTCGCCAACGAGCTCGCCTACCAGCCGAAGGGCAACCGCAGCTACCTCTTCTACGGAAGCTGGCTGGCCCACATCGCCGACAGCCTCGTCTCAAACCAGGATGCCAACGGGGCCGTCGTCCAGGG
>CAZZWJ010000006.1:0-14648 GCA_964657875.1 uncultured Solirubrobacteraceae bacterium | reverse complement strand
TCCAACTTCGCGATGATCACGCTCGTCGCCTTCACCGCCTCGTGCATCGGGCTGCTCATCTTCCTGTGGATCTCCTTCGGCGGCTCGCTGCCGTTCAGCGCCCAGGGCTACCGCTTCTCGGTCGAGTTCAACCAGGCGACCGACCTCGGCTCCGACGCGCAGGTGGAGATCGCCGGGGTCACCGTCGGCCACGTCGTGTCGGTGAACCTCGACCACCACACCGGCCTGGACCGCGCGGTGCTGCAGATCAACCGCCAGTACGTGCCGCGGCCGGCCGACACGCAGGCGATCCTGCGCTCCAAGTCGCTGCTCGGGGAGACCTACGTACAGCTGTCGGCCGGCAACCCGAACGGTCCCAAGCTCCCCGACGGCGGCTCGCTGCCGCGTTCCCACGTCGACGCCACGGTGCAGCTGGATCAGATCCTCAACACGTTCAGCCCCCGGACCCGGGCGGCGTTCAAGACCTGGATGCAGGAGGACGGGGTCGCGCTCACCAACCGCGGCGAGCAGTTCAACGCGGCACTCGCCGACCTCTATCCGTTCACCCAGAACGTCGGATCGGTGCTCACGGTGCTCCAGCGCCAGGGCGCGGCGACGCGGACGCTGCTGTCGGACTCCGGCACCGTGTTCTCGGCGCTGGCGAAGTCGCCCGCCCAGCTGCAGGGGTTCGTGCGCAACTCAAACCGCCTGTTCGCGACGACCGCGTCCCGTGACGTGTCGCTGGCGGCGACGATCCGGGCGTTCCCGGCGTTCCTGCGCCAGACGCGGCAGACGACCTCCCGGCTCGCCGCGTTCTCGGCGACCACCAAGCCGCTCGTCGACGAGCTGCACCCCGCGGCCGTCCAGCTCACCCCGGCGCTGCGGGCGATCAACACGCTCGCCCCGGAGCTGCGCACGCTCGTGCACGACGTCGGACCGCTCACCCGGGCCTCGCGCACGGGACTCCCGGCGCTGCGGACGTTCCTCACCCGCAGCGTGCCGTTCCTCACCGCGCTGAAGCCCTACCTCGGCAACCTCGTGCCGGTGATCGACTACATCGACACCTACCGCCACGAGCTCGCCGGCTTCTTCGCCAACTCCGCGGCGACGACCCAGGCCCGGGCGGTGGCATCGCGGGGGCAGATCCTGCACTACCTGCGGCTGTCGAACCCCATCAGCCCCGAGGTGCTCCAGCCCTACCAGCAGCGGCCCTCGACCAACCGCTCCAACCCGTACCTGGCGCCGGGTGCCTACACCGACCTGCTCAAGCAGGGACTGCCGGTGTTCGCGAAATACCTGTGCACCAGTCACCCGCTGCCGACGCTGAGCCCGACGCTGGGCGCGACCACAACTTCGGTGGCCAACGTGGTGTTAACCGTGGAGCAGCTCGTCGCGAGGTACTACTACACGGCCGACCCGTCGGGTCCGGCCTGCCGGGCGCAGAGCCCGCTCGGCAAGACGACCACCGGAACCGGGACGACGTTCCCCACGCTGAAGGCTCTGCCGTAGGACATCGCAAACCGCCGTCGGCGGGTAGGGTGTGAAACAGTACGCAGGTGTACCAACCAAAGGAGAGGTAAGTTGAAACGCATCGCCATCGCCGTCATCGCGGCACTCGTGGCCCTGGTCGGGGCCGGCACGGCCCTCGGAGCCGGCACGACGCTCAATAACTACAAGGCGTCGTACAAGTTCAGCGGCAGCAAGGGCACCAAGAGCAAGCCGGCTCCGCTCAGCTTCAAGCAGGTGATCACGGTGACCCCCGGAACCGCGGGCAACCGCACCGGGCTGCTGCACGAGATCGACACCGTCATCGCCGGTGTCAAGGTCGACGCGACCGGATTCCCGACCTGCACGGCGTCGAAGATCAACGCCGCGTCCACCGATGCCGGGTGTCCCAAGAAGGCGCTCGTCGCCTCCGGCTCGATCAAGGCCACGCTCGGCAGCGCGACGGATTTCACGGCGGCCGGTGCCGCGTGTGACCCGGAGCTGCACGTCTGGAACGCCGGTCATAAGAAGCTGACGTTCTTCTTCGTCGAGACCGCGTCACACGTGTGCCTCGGTGGTCAGCTGCACACCGGCCAGGTCGGTCCCTGGACGGCGACCTACAAGCAGTCGGGCACGAAGCTCGACGTGAACATCCCGATCCCGAACACGGTCGACTACCCGCTCGGCCTGTCCGGCGGCACCGTCGGCTCGCTGTCGTCGGAGACGCTCGACTGGAAGTCCCAGACGATGGGGTCAAAGCACGACATCGAGTCCACCGGTTGCTCGGGCAAGCGCGCGTTCACGTTCAACTTCGCCGCCTCACTGCCCAACATGCCCAACCAGACGGCTGCCGTGAAGGGCACCGCGGCCTGCGGCTGATCGATTCACCGCAGGTCTCGTCGTCGTTTCGTTGTCCGACGCGCCGCGCGGGGTCACCCGCGTGGCGCGTTTGACGTAGCGGGGGAGGGCGAGGTTCTTCTCAGTCGGCGGCGAGCTCGTAGCGCTCGCGGCGCTTCTGCTCGGCCTCGGCCTCGTCGAACATCCGGTAGACGAGGTAGACGAGCGCGATGCCCATGACGATCGACTGCTCCAGGGCCATCACGAGGCCGGCGAGGCTCTGATCCTCGAGCGCGGTGAGACCCCAGTAGTGGGGGAGATGGGCATAGAAGGGGTAGATGACGCGCGGTAGGAAGGCGAGCGCGATGCCGAGGCCACCGATCGCCACCTTGGCGGTCGACATGTAGGCGAGCGGACCGAGGCCGGTGAGCCGCCGTCGGGCGCGGATCGGGGAGAGCACCTGCCACCAGTACAGAAAGCCCGCGATCGAGAACGAGAGGTGCTCGCAGGCGTGGATCCACTCGTGGCGCAGGGCGAGGTCATAGGCGCCGGGGACATGCCACACGTACATGACACCGATGTAGGCGAGGACCGCGAACACCGGGGTGGCGAGGAATCCGGCGTTGCGCTCGAGCGTCTGCACGCGGCGCGTGATCGGACGCAGCAGCACCTTGTTCAAGCTGAGGATCATCGTGATCGGGACGAGATCGAGCAGGATCAGATGCTGGACCATGTGCATGACGAGCAGGTCCTCGTCGCCGAGTGAGTCGATCGGCGACAGCAGCGCGAGCACGACGAGCACCTGGGAGACCGTGAACAGCGCCAGCCGGCCGTAGCCGGGCGCGTGGGGAGCTCCGCCGGCACGGGCGCGACGCCAGCCCAGCCCGTAGAGGACGCACAGGATGAGGACGCCGATCACGACGGTCGGCTCGACGCTCCAGGTGTAGGCGGGCGACGGGCTGTGACCGGTGCCGGCGATCGTGATCGAGGTGAGCGCGAAGGGGAACACGGGACCTGATTGTGACGCTCGACGAGCGGCGATGCGGAGAGTACGCTTGGCCTCACACAGCCACGCTCCCTACGGAGGTCAGTCGATGAGAGTCGATGTCAAGGGTCGCAACCTGTCCGTCACCGACGATGTGCGCGCGCACGTCCAGTCGCGGTTTCGCAAGGTCTCCCGGCAGGTGTACGAGTCCGCCGAGCTCGAGGTCGAGCTCTTCGAGGAGCACAACCCGGCCAACCCCGACCGCGAGGTCGCCGAGGTGACCCTGCGCCTGGGTGCCGTCACGCTGCGCGCCCATGACGCCTCGCCGGACATCAAGCGCTCGATCAACCTCTGCGCCGACGAGCTCTCACGGCAGGTCAAGCGCGACCGCGTCAAGCGTCGCCGGCGCCGTCAGGCCCGCTCCGCCGCTCACGCCGGCGGTCTGTCACCGGCCGCCTGAGGCGCCCGTCGCATCGGCGCGGGGGCGAATCCTCCCCCGCGCTACGATCGTTGACATGTCCTTTTTGAACCGCGCGCTTCGCATCGGCGAGGCGAAGCAGTTCAAGTCCTACGAGCAGCGCGTCAAGCGCATCAATGCGTATGAGGAGGAGGTCGGCCTCTACAACGACGCGGAATTGCGCGAGGCCGCCGACGACCTGCGCGAGCGCGCCCGCAGCGGTGTCGCCCTGGACGAACTGCTGCCCGAATGCTTCGCCGTCGTCCGCGAGGCCGGCCGGCGCACGATGGGCATGCGCCACTTCGACGTGCAGCTCATCGGCGGGATGGTCCTCCACGACGGGGCCATCGCCGAGATGCGCACCGGCGAGGGCAAGACGCTCACCGGCACGCTCGCGATCGTGCTCAACAGCCTGCCCGGGCGCGGCGTCCACGTCGTCACCGTCAACGACTACCTGGCCCGGCGCGACGCGCTGTGGATGAAGCCGATCTACGACATCCTCGGAGTCTCGATCGGCATCCTGCAGACGACTCAGCCTCCCGAGGAGAAGGCGGCCGCCTACGCCGCCGACGTCACCTACGGCACCAACTCGGAGTTCGGCTTCGACTACCTGCGCGACAACATGGCCAAGACGCTGGAGGAGAAGGTCCAGCACGGCGGCCGGGAGAAGGCCGACGACGGCAGCTCGCGCTACCACTTCTTCGCCGTCGTCGACGAGGTCGACAACATCCTCATCGACGAGGCGCGCACGCCGCTGATCATCTCCGGCGCGCCGGAGCAGGCCGCCGATCTATACGCGAAGTTCGCCCGCCTGGCGCCCCAGATGCAGCCGGGCAAGATGCCCGACGGCATGGACCCGAAGACCAAGAAGGAGTTCGTCGCCGACTTCGACTTCGAGTTCGACGAGAAGTACAAGACGGTCTCGATCACCGAGCAGGGCGTCGCCAAGGCCGAGCGCTTCATGGGCGTCGACCACCTGTACCGCGCCGAGAACGGCCACCTGGTCAACCATCTCATCCAGTCGCTCAAGGCCCAGGCGCTCTATCACCGCGGCCAGGACTACGAGGTGATCGACGCCGAGGTGAAGATCATCGACGAGCACACCGGCCGGATCCTCGAGGGCCGGCGCTGGTCGGAGGGACTGCACCAGGCGGTCGAGGCCAAGGAGGGGGTGCGCGTCCAGGAGGAGAACCAGACGCTGGCGACGATCACCCTGCAGAACTACTTCCGGATGTACGACAAGCTCGCCGGGATGACCGGCACGGCGCTCACCGAGGCGACCGAGTTCATGAAGATCTACGAGCTGCCGGTGGTCGAGATCCCGACCAACCGCAAGATGGTGCGCGTCGACGGCAACGATCAGGTCTACAAGACCAAGGACGGCAAGTGGGCGGCGGTGGCCCGGGAGATCGCCGAGCGCCACGCCACCGGGCAGCCGGTGCTCGTCGGCACGATCTCCGTCGAGGTCTCCGAGATGCTCTCCGACGCGCTCACCCGCCAGGGGATCGCCCATTCGGTGCTCAACGCCAAGCCCGAGTACGCCGAGCGCGAGGGCGAGACGATCGCCGAGGCGGGAGCGCCCGGCGCGGTGACGATCGCCACCAACATGGCGGGCCGCGGCGTCGACATCAAGCTCGGCGGCAACGCCGAGCACCTGAGCGCGATCGAGGTGGCCAAGCTCGGCCTCGCCCCCGGTGACCCCGACTACGAGGAGCACCTGGCCAAGGTGCTGCCGAGCATCGAGCAGCGGATCGAGGCCCAGCGCGAGCAGGTGCTCGAGCTCGGGGGGCTCTACATCCTGGGCACCGAGCGCCACGAGTCCCGGCGCATCGACAACCAGCTGCGCGGTCGCGCCGGACGTCAGGGCGACAAGGGCGAGTCGCGGTTCTTCCTCTCCGCCCAGGACGACCTCGTACGGCTGTTCGCCGGCGAGCGGATCTACAAGATCCTCGACAAGCTGGGGTCCACCGACGAGGAGGGCAACGAGGAGCCGATCGAGGCCGGGATGCTCTCCAAGCAGATCGAGAAGGCCCAGCGCAAGGTCGAGGAGCAGCACTACCTCGCGCGCAAGCACACACTCGAATACGACGACGTGCTCAACCAGCAGCGCGAGGTCATCTACACCTACCGTGACGAGGTGCTCGAGGGCCGGGACATGTCCGAGGCCGCTCAGGAGGAGATCGCCGGACTCGTCGAGCGGCTCGTCGCCGAGTACACCCCCGGCGACTTCGTCGAGGACTGGGACATCGACGAGCTGCTGCGGCGTCTGGAGGAGGTGTTCCCGGCCTCCGACGAGTTCGCGGAGGTCGACTTCGAGCATCTCGACCGCGAGGAGCTCACCGAGGTCGTCCAGGAGGAGGCGCTCGGCCGCTACGCCGCCCGGGAGGCCGAGTTCGGCCCCGAGCTGATGCGCGATGTCGAGCGCTACCTGCTGCTGGAGATCATCGACCAGCGCTGGCAGGAGCATCTCTATGACATGGACTACCTGCAGCAGGGGATCTACCTGCGCGGCGCCGCCCAGCTCGACCCGCTGATCGCCTACAAGAACGAGGCGTTCGACCTCTTCCAGGACCTCATGCACTCCGTCTGGCATGACTTCGCGCGCTTCATCTACCACGTCGAGGTGACCGTCCAGGACGAGACGGCACTGCAACCGCCGGGGCCCCCGCCGGTCCCCAGCCGCCCGCGCGCGGCGTCCAGCTCGGCCACCGGTGGGGGACGGGTGAGCTACTCGGGCGGGGCCGCGCAGTCCGGCGCCGCCGCGATCAACGCGGCCGCGGCCGCCTCCGGCATGGGCACCGCGGGCGCGGGGCCGATCCCCGGCGTCAGCGGCGCCACCGCGGCGCCCCACAACGAGGTGGAGCTCGCCGGCCCGGCGATGGAGCCCGTCCAGCAGCGGGTGGTCGACGCCGATCAGCAGATCAGGCGCAACGACCCGTGCTGGTGTGGGTCGGGCAAGAAGTACAAGAAGTGCCACGGCTCCTGAGCGGCTCCGGCGTCGCGACGGTGCCTGAGGGGGAGCTCACGGGAGGGCCGGGTCGCTTGCTACCGTCCTGGCGATGTCGACCGCACCCACAGAGCCGCTACCCCAGCGTCTCGCGGCCATCCGCCGGCAGCTGACCCTGCTTGCGGACTATCTTTGACCCCGCTTCACTGAGGGATCGCGCCGCCGGACTGGAGGCGGAGATGGGTGCGCCCGGCTTCTGGGATGACCAGGAGCACGCGGCGAAGGTGTCGGCGGAGCATGCCCGGGCGACGCGTCGTCTGGCGGCGTTCGAGGCATTGGACTCCGACGTCGACGACCTCGAGCCGCTGGCCGAGATGGCCGAAGAGGACCCGGAGATGGCGACCGAGCTGCAGGAGCAGATCGTCTCCGTGCAGGAGCGCCTCGACGCCCTCGAGGAGCAGCGGCTGTTCAGCGGCACCTACGACGCCGGCGACGCGCTCGTGACGGTCAATGCGGGCGCGGGCGGCACCGACGCGCAGGACTGGGCCGAGATGGTGTTGCGGATGGAGATGCGCTGGGCGGAGAAGCGCGGCTTCGCGGTCGAGCTGCTGGAGGTCTCGCCGGGGGAGGAGGCGGGCATCAAGTCCGCGACCTTCCGCGCCGCCGGGGAGAACGCCTACGGGCTCTACGGCTCGGAGAAGGGGGTGCACCGGCTCGTGCGCCTGTCCCCGTTCGACTCCGCCAATCGCCGCCAGACGAGCTTCGCGGGGGTCGAGGTGTCGCCGGTCGTCGAGGAGACCGCCGACGTCGAGATCGAGGACGACGACCTGCAGATCGACACCTACCGCGCGTCGGGCGCCGGTGGCCAGCACGTCAACAAGACCGACTCCGCGATCCGGATCACGCATAAGCCGACCGGGATCGTCGTCCAGTGCCAGAACGAGCGCTCGCAGTCCTCCAACAAGGCCGAGGCGATGGCGGTGCTGCGCTCAAAGCTCGCCGAGCGCCAGGAGCGCCTGCGCCTGGAGGAGATCGCCCGGGAGCGCGGCGAGGCCCAGGACGTCAACTTCGGCTCGCAGATCCGCTCCTACGTGCTGCACCCCTACACGATGGTCAAGGACCATCGCACCGACTTCGAGATGGGGGACGCCAACCGGGTCCTCGACGGCGATCTCGACGGGTTCATACGCTCCTACCTGCTGAAGTCCGCCCGCTAGTCCCCGGCGCCCGACCGACGCCGCCGACCGCGACCCGATGACCGAGAACGAGACCTGATGACCGAGACCGACGACCGTAACCCGCGCGAGCCCGCCGACCCGCTGCTGGCCGGATCCGGCAGCGCGCCGCGTCCCCGTCCGCGCACGCTGCCGACCGCGCCGTACCTGGAGGCGATCGTCTCCTACGGCTTCCGGGGCTCGGTCCGCTTCCACGTCCCCGGTCACAAGGGCGGGCCGGGCGCCGACCCGGGACTGCGCGCGGCGATCGGCGAGCGGGCGCTCGCGCTTGACATCTGCCAGGACATCGAGGGGATCGACGTCGGGCCGTCACCGACCCCCTATGAGCAGGCCGAGCTGCTCGCGGCGGCCGCCTACGACGCGGAGCGCTGCTGGTTTCTCACCAACGGCGCGACGCAGGGCAACCACGCGCTCACGCTCGCGCTCGCCAAGCCCGGTGACCACGTGCTCGTGCAGCGCAACTCCCACGCCTCGATCGTCGACGGGCTCGTGCTCAGCGGCGGTCGGGCGAGCTTCGTCTCGCCGGAGTACCACGATGAGCTGGGGATGGCCCACGGCGTCACCCCCGCGGCGTTGGACGAGGCGCTCACCCGCTCGCCGGAGATCACCTCGGTGTTCATCGTCTCACCCACCTACTACGGGATGGCCGCCGACGTGCGCGGCTGCGCCGAGGTCGTCCACGCCCACGGGGCGGCGCTCATCGTCGACTGCGCCTGGGGCTCGCACTTCGGCTTTCACCCGGGGCTGCCCGACTCGCCGCTGCACCTCGGCGCCGACGTCGAGCTCGCCTCCACCCACAAGATCGTCGGCTCGATGACCCAGTCGGCGATGCTGCTGCTCGGCCACCCCGGCGAGCCGTCGCGGGTCGATCCCGAGGAGGTCTCGCGCTGCATCCGCCTGATGCGCTCGACGAGCCCCAACTCGTTGCTGCTCGCCTCCCTGGATTCCGCGCGCCGTCAGCTCGCCGCCCACGGCGAGGCGCTGCTCGATCGCACGCTCGCCGCCTCCTCGCGGGCGCGGGCGGCGATCGAGGTGATCCCGGGCGTGGCGATCGTGGGGGAGGAGCTCGTCGGCGAGCCCGGCATCGCGGGCTGGGATCCGCTGCGGATCGTCATCGACGTGCGCGGAACCGGCTGCAGCGGCTATGAGCTCGCCGCCGAGCTGCGTGCCGGCTATGACATCTACATCGAGCTCGCGACCCACGCCACGATCGTGCTCGTGCTCGGCCTCGGCCAGCCGGTCGAGCCCCTGGAGCGCTTCGCCCACGACTTCGCCGAGGTCGTGCGCCGGATCGGCCGGGTCGACGAGGACGGCGTCGCCGGCGCGATCCTCACCCCGCCGGCGCCCACCGAGTCCGAGGCGGTCGTCTCGATCCGCGATGCGTTCCTGGGCCGCGGCGAGGCCGTCCCCGTCGACGAGGCGGTCGGACGCGTGTCGTGTGAGTCGATCGCCGGCTACCCGCCGGGCGTCCCGACGCTGCTGCCCGGCGAGCGCGTCACCACCGAGGTTGTCGCCTACCTGCGCGCGCTCACGCGCGCCGGCGCGCGCCTGCACGGAGCCGCGGACCCGACGTTCGCCACCGTGCGCGTGCTCATCGACCGCGACGCCGAGCGCCGCGTCGCGGATCGCACCGAGACGGCGCGGCTGTAGCGGCTCGGGCTACTCGGCGACCGAGACGGTGACCGACGGGGGCGCGGTTGCGGCGGGAGGGGACTGCTCGCTGAGCAGTCGCTGAAGCAGTGCGTGCTGGCGCTGACCGTAGGCGGCGAGGTCACGGCGATCGGACTCGGCGAGCCGCCCCAGGCTCATGAGCAGGCGATCGTGGTGGGGTGCGCCGCCCTCGCTGAGCAGGGTGCGGACGTGGGCGACCACCGGACGGGTGCCGCGGCGCCGGTTGCAGGGCCGGCAGGCGACGGTGAGGTTCTCCGGCGAGGTGCGCCCACCCCGCGACCGGGGGACGAGATGCTCGACGGTGAGGTCGGTCCGCCACGGCTCGCGCCCACACCATACGCAGGCGCTGCCGTCACGCTCGATGATGAACTCGAGGGTCATGAGACGGGCACGTTATCGGTGGCATGCGGTTCATGTCTGCAGCACCCGTCACACAGAGTGGACGATCGATCGGGGCCGGTCGATGGCACCGGCGTCTCAGCGGGCGACGGCCGTGAACGGCTCGCTGTCGGCGAACAGCAGCAGGCCATGCTCGACGACGGCTCGGACCGCGGGCGTCGTCTCCCGCCGGCGCAGGTACTCGGCAGCCGTGTAGCAGTGAAACTCGGCCGCCTCGCCCATCTCCAGCCCGTCCCACAGCGATCCCGCCTGACGCACGCGCTCAAGCCACGGCATCCCGTCGAAGCCATCGGAGACGAGCACGATCACGTACTCCGATCCGGGCCGGGGTGGGGCGGGGCGTTCACCGGGAGCCCGGCGCATGCCGGCGATGCGCGCGCCGCCGAGCATCACGAGCTGCAGCGGCCAGCGATCACCGATCCGACCCAGGTAGCGCTGCAGCTCACGGAGGTTTGGAGCGGGGGCGAGCTCCACGGCGGGGATTGTGGACTGCGCCGGGCGCATTTTCAATAGGCGGCGATCGCGCCGACCATCCGGCTCTCGAGGGTGAACGCGGTCGCGTTGTCGATCCCGTCGATGAACAGGCCGAACATGATCTCGTGGCCGCCGCGGGTCCGGCACTCGCCCGCGAGGTTGCTCACGTCGTTCAGCGACCCCGTCTTGGCCTGACAGCGGCCCGAGGCGGCGGTGTGGGCGCCGATTCCCATCACCGTCCCGTTGACCCCGGTCGTCGGCAGCGACGCCGAGAGCTCATTGCCGACGGGGGTGTCGTACACGGCCCGCAGCAGCTGCACGATCTGCTCCGGGGAGGTGCGGTCCGCGCGGCCGAGCCCCGACCCGTCGAGGATCCGCGGGTGCAGGTCATCGCGGCCGGCGATCGTCTGCGCGATCACCGCGGCGCCGCTGGAGATCGAGCCGCCATGGCCGTAGAGGACGCCGAGCTGCTTGGTGAACAGCTCGGCGAAGAGATCGTCAGAGGGCACGTTCATCAACCGGATCATCTCCGACACCGGCGGTGAGGCGACGGTCGCGAGCGGGGTCGCGTCGGCGGGGGTGCGTCGCGGGTCGGTCGCGGCGGTGACCGCGATCCGCGAGCCGCGCATCGTGAGGGCGACCTCGTGGGCGGCGAACGTCGCCGGGGTGTAGTGGGGCAGGGTCGTTCCGTGGTCGTAGGTGAGTGCCGACAGCTGGCCGCCGAGGTCGGGGATGTCGGGCCGGTCGTGGGTGATGAGCCCGCCGCGACGGCGATCGAACAGCGAGTCGTCGGCGTACAGGTGTCCGGTCACGCGGTGGATCCCGGCGCGGACGAGCTGGGCGACGAGCGTCGAGGCGTCGGCCCCGTAGCCGTGGTTCCAGACCTTGTTGAACCCCGCGTCGCCGAACGTCGGATCCCCGCCGCCGTGCAGGTAGAGGTCGCCGTGCCAGACGCCGCCGCGCCGCGAACCGGTCCCGAGGATCGTGGTGTGCAGCCGGGTGGCGGGTCCGAGGCGGTCCAGCAGCGCGGTCGTCGTCCACAGCTTCTCGACCGAGGCGGGGGGCCGGCCGAACGTGGGGTTGATCGCGTCGAGCTCCCGCCCGGCGGTCTCGTCGTAGACGACGACGCCGACCTGCGGTCCGACGCCGGCGAGCGAGCGGCTCAGGGCCCGGCGCAACCGTTGGACGCCGGGCCCGGAGGGCGCCGCGCCGGCGGCGAGCGTCGGGGCGCCGGCTCCGGTGCCGCTGGTGCGGTGGCCGGTGGCGAGGATCGTCCGGGTCGCGGCGGCGATCGTTCCGTCGCGCGCGCTCGTGTGGCTCACCGAACCGACGAGGACCAGCAGCAGCGCGCTGACGGCGACGAGGACGGCGAGGAGGATCGCCATCCCGCCGATCAGCCGACGGCGCACGGTGACCTACGCCGCCTCGAGCTCCTGCGCGGTGTGCGGACCCACGCAGGCGAGCGTGAGCTCGTCGGCGATCCCGGCGGCGACCGCCCGCACGTCGTCGAAGCTGACATCGTCCAGGCGGTCGATCGCGCCGTCGGGATCGACCGACTCGCGGTAGACGATCGCCTGCTGGGCGGCGTAGCGGGCGACCGCGCCGCTGTTCTCAAAGCCGATCGCCCGGGCACCCGCGGCGTAGGCGCGGGCGCGCTGCACCTCGGCCTCGGTCGGACCCTGTTCACGCAGCTCGGAGACGATGTCGCGCATGCGCCGGTAGGCCTCCAGGCACTTGCTCGAGTCAAGGCCGGCCGAGAGCTGCAGCACCGGGACGTCGGCGTAGGCGTGGGGGAAGGCGCTCACCGAGTAGGCGAGGCCCCGCTGCTCCCGGATCTCGTCGAACAGGCGGGAGCCCATCGAGCCGCCGAGCAGCGTCGAGTAGATCACCATCGCCGAACGCTGCCGGGGATCGTGGACGTCGATCTGCGGGCGGTAGGACATCCGCAGATGCGACTGATTGGAGTCGCGCTCGGTGACCATCGTGTGGGTCGTCTGAGCGGGCGCGAGGACGTAGGCCTCGGGGTCGGGCGCCGGGGCGAAGCGCTCGAACAGCGCCTCGAACTCCGCGTCGGAGCCGAGAGAATCGAGGTTGCCGACGACGAATGCCGCCCCGGTCTGGGGTGCCCAGCGGCGGGTGCGGAAGGCGACGATCCCATCGCGGGTGAAGTTCTGGATGTGCTCGGCGGGCCCCAGCACGGGACGCCCGAGCGGATGCTCGCCGAACACCGCGTGATCGATCAGGTGCTCGGCCATCACCGCGGGCTGATCGTCGGCGCGGGCGATCTCCTGGATGACGACGCCGCGCTCGCGGTCCAGCTCGTCGGCATCGATCCGGGGCCGGGCGACGAAGTCGGTGAGCAGGTCGGCGGCCTCGTAGGCGCGCTCGGCGCGCGCGGTGATGTGAAACGCGACGAGGTCGTGGCTCGTGTACGCGTTGAGCACCGCGCCGATCCGCTCGGCACCCTCGTTGACGTCGCGGTAATGGGGGAACTTCTCGCCACCCTTGAACACGAGGTGCTCGAGGAAGTGGGCCATCCCGTTCTCGTCGCCGCGCTCGGTGCGGGCGCCGGCGTCGAAGGCGGTGAGGATCGTCACCGACCGGGTCCCGGCGACGGGGATCCGGTGCAGGCGCAGGCCGTTGCGCAGATGGCTGACGGCGATCTCGGGCACTGAGCGACACGGTAGCGGGTGGGCGGGCAACCGTGGCCCTGCAAAACCCGTTGCAAGCGGACGCAGAACGGTGATCGGGCAGAGGCGACCGCTACGCTGCCCCGAGCTCATGGCCCCCGTCAAACGACACCCCCGCCGCGCCGCCACCGCCTCCTCCGAGGACTCCGCGCGGCGCTCGGCAGCCGCCCCGCGGCGCCCCGTCACGGGCCGCTCGGTGATCGACTTCCGGGCCGTCTCCAAGCTCTACGCCGGTGATGTCGGCCTCGACCGCGTCACCTTCACCGTCCAGAGCGGCGAGTTCGTGTTCCTCGTCGGCTCGACCGGCTCCGGCAAGTCGACGGTGATGCGGCTGCTCATCAAGGAGCTCGAGCCGACCGACGGCGCGATCCACGTCGCCGGCCACGATCTCGCCGAGATCGCGCGTCGCCGGGTCCCGTACTTCCGTCGCAACATCGGCGTCGTCTTTCAGGACTTCAAGCTGCTGCCCCACCGCACCGTCTACGACAACGTCGCCTACGCGCTGCAGGTGACCGGCGGCGGGCGCAAGGAGATCCGGGCCAAGGTGCCGGACATCCTGCGCCTCACCGGTCTGTCGACCAAGCTGCACAACCTGCCCCATCAGCTCTCCGGCGGAGAGCAGCAGCGCGTCTCGATCGCGCGGGCGTTCGTCAACCATCCGCCGCTGCTGCTCGCCGACGAGCCGACCGGGAACCTCGATCCCGACACGTCGATCGACATCATGCGCCTGCTCTACCGCATCAACCGCACCGGCACGACGGTGCTCGTCGCCACCCACGACCAGACGATGGTCGACCGCATGCGCCGCCGGGTGCTCGAGCTCAGCGACGGCCGGATCGTCCGTGACGAGGCCGCCGGGCGCTACACGGGCGACGAGACGACGCGCGATCTCGCCAAGCGACTGCGCGCACCTCAGACCAAGCCGCCCGGCGTCGCGTGAGCACCCGATGAAGCTCGGCTTCTTCCTGCGCGAGGCGCTGCGCGCGGTGCGCCGCAGCCCCGCCCCGGCGTTCGCCGCGCTGGCCACCGTGCTGGTGACGCTGCTCATGCTCGGGGTCTTCATCCCGATCGTGCAGGCCACCAACGGGGCCGCGAATACGATCCGCGGTCGCGTCCAGGTCAACGTCTTCCTCAAGACCGACGCGACCCGCACCGACGAGGCCCGGGTGCGTCGGGAGATCCAGGCGATCCCGCACGTGGGGCGGATCCAGTTCGTCTCCAAGGCCACCGCCTACGCCCAGCAGTCAAAGGCCGATCCACAGGCCTACAAGCTGCTCGGCTCAAACCCGCTGCCCGACACCTTCGACGTGTTCCCCACCCGGCCCCAGTACGTGCTCGCGATCCACTCCGCGCTCACGCCCCCGGGCGCGGGCGGCAAGGCCGCGCCGCTGGACTCGTCGATCGCCAACGTCTCCAACAAGACGACCGACACCCGCAAGATCCTGCAGGTGACCCAGCTGGTGACGATTACCGCGGCCGTGCTCACGGT